>NZ_JBHWMB010000028.1:0-81297 GCF_042730015.1 Streptomyces sp. NPDC059957
CGGCCGCACCCTCAGGGACCGCGGCCCGGGCGAACGCATCCGGCCCGTGGCCGGGGGCGGCCGCGGCGGCCCGCCTCCGGCCGCGGGCACGGACAGGGCCACGGCCGCGGACCCGACCGCCGGAGCCGGGCTCACCCGGCGCGCCCCCGGAGGGAAGCGCCCACCAGGCCGCGAGGCCGATGATCACTCCGGTCAGGACGGTCGACGGGCCCCCGATGTCCGCGTAGAGGAAGTCGGTGAGCTGCCACACGAGCAGGCCGATCGCGACCAGTCCGCAGTCCCGCACCGAGGAGGCGCCCGACAGGCACCGCCGCAGGCCCGCCACCAGCAGGGCCAGCCAGCCGCCCGCCAGGGCGATGAGCCCGACGAGCCCCTGCTCGCTCAGCACCAGCAGGTACATGTTGTGCGGGGACAGGAGCGGCTGGCGGATGTAGCCCTGGCCCGCGCCCGCGGTGTCGCTGCCGGAGGACAACGCCAGCCCGGAGTGCGAGTCCCGGTTGGCCGGGAAGCCCTTGAGCCCCACGCCCACCGCCGGCCGCTCGCGCCACATCGATCCGGCCGCGGCCCACATCGTGTAGCGGTCGGTCACCGACTGGTCGGGGGCGTCGGAGACCTGCGTGATCGAGGTCAGCCGTTCCGCGACCATCGCGGAGCCGACGCCGAAGCCGCCCACGAGCACCACCCCGGCGGCGGCCAGCGCGAGGAGCACCTTCAGGGCCCGCCGGATCCCGGCCAGGGCCATCACCAGCCCGGCCGCGGCGAAGGTCGCGATCCAGGCGCCCCGGCTGAAGGACAGCACCAGCGGGAGCACCAGGACCAGCGCCGCCGCTCCCGAGGCCCGCCGGACCCGCGCCGGCAGCCCCGGCGCGAGCGCGCCGGCCGTCGCGACGACCAGGCCGTAGGCCACGACCGTGGCCATGCCCATGACGTCCCCGGGTCCGAAGGTGCCCACGGCGCGGATGTCCTCGCCCTGGTACGAGGCCCCGGTGTGGGTGGCGAACTGCACCACGCCCACCGCTCCCTGGACCAGCGCCAGCACCACGAAGCACCCCGCGGCCAGCCGGAACTCCGAGGCGCTGCGCACCAGCAGCACGATCGCCGCCGGGACCAGCACGAACACCTGGAGGTAGCGCACGAACCCGGGCAGGGCCGCGTACGGATCCCCCGCGGTCACCGTCGCGACGGCGAGCCCCACGGCCGGCAGGCCGAGGACGAACACCCCCAGCGGGCTCAGCGGCCGGACCCGGCCCCGCAGGGCCTGGATCCCGCAGACGAACACGAGCAGCAGCGAGGCGGCGTCGGCCGGACCGACCTTCCCCGAGGCGGTGGCGTCACCCGCCGGCACGGGGACCAGCAGGGCCAGTACGGTCGCGGCGAGCGGCAGCAGCGGCCAGTGCCGGCGCAGCAGATCGGCGGGGTCCGGGCAGGACCACGACGTCGGTGACGTCGGTGCGGCAAGGATCATGCTTTAGCTGCCCCCCAGCCGGAAGCGGAAGAAGGAGGCCGCGGTGCGGGCCAGGATCCACAGGTCCTGCCACAGCGACCAGGTGTCGATGTAGTGGTTGTCGAAGCGCGCCCGGTCCTCGATGGAGGTGTCCCCGCGCAGCCCGTTGATCTGGGCGAGGCCGGTGATGCCGACCGGCATCCGGTGCCGGGCCTCGTACCCGGGGTGCACGCTGCTGAACTTGGCCACGAAGAAGGGCCGTTCGGGGCGCGGGCCGACCAGGCTCATGTCACCCCGGACCACGTTCCACAGCTGCGGCAGCTCGTCCAGCGAGGACTTGCGCAGGAAGGAGCCGATCGGGCTCATCCGGCAGTCGCCGGCCACCGTCCAGCGGGTGGCGGACTCGTGCGCGTCGGCGCGCAGGGTGCGGAACTTCAGCAGGGTGAAGGGGCGTCCGTACAGGCCGACCCGCTCCTGCCGGAAGATCACCCCGGGTCCGTCGGAGACCCGTACGGCGAGCGCGCAGGCTCCCATCACGGGTGCGGCGGCGAGCAGCGCGATCGCGGCGAGCGAGGAGTCGATGACCCGCTTCGCGTACCGCTCGACCGGCCGGGCCGGACGCGGCAACAGCGGCTGGACGGCGTAGCCCCAGAGCTGGTCGGCGGGCTGCGCGACGCGCATCCCGGTGACCTTGGCGGTGCCCGCCGGGTCGGCGAGCCAGAGCCGGCAGCCGTGGTCGTGGAAGAGCCGGACCAGGGAGGCGGTGCGTTCGTCGGCCTCGGGCGGGCGGGTGAAGACGGCGTGACGGACGGAGTTCTGGATGACGGCCCGCCGGATGTCCTCGTGGGTGGCCAGTACGGGAACTCCCGCGGCCCCCTCCCCGTCGGGCCCGGTGTCCGCGAGCCCCACGGGGCGCAGCCCGTACTCGGGGCGCCCGTGCAGGGCGGCGGCGACCGCGCTCGCCCCGGCGCCGGGCCCGACGACCAGGGCGGAGGCGGGGCGGCGGGCGCGGGTGCGGCGGCGGAGCTGGTTGACGGCTCCGCGCCCCGCGCACGCCAGTACGACCTGGACGCAGACGGCGCCGAGCAGCACGCTCCAGCCCAGGGCTTCGCCCGGGGCGGCGGCGGCCAGCACGGCGGCGGCCGCGCACCACAGCGCGGCGGCCCGCCCGGCGAGCGCGGGCAGTTCGAGGAGGGCGGAGGGGGCGAGCCGCGGCCGGTACAGCCCGGCCTGCGCGTGCAGTGCCACCAGGGCCAGGGCGAGGGGAGCGGCCGCCCCGAGGGGCAGCTGCGCCCCGGGCAGCCCCGCCACCGTCGCCGCCACCGCGAACGCGTCGGCGGCCAGCAGCGGGGCGATCCCGTCCCGGCGGCGCACCCGCCCCGGCCGTACGGCGGCCCGGGCGCGGTCGGCCTTGGGTCCGCGCGGGGGGTGGATGGCGGTCACGGACCGGCGGACGGCGGTGATGCCGGCGCCGGCGGCGGTACTGGTGGCCGTACTGCTCGCGCCGGCCGTGCCGGCGGCGCTCACGGTCGTACCGGCGATGCCGTTGCTGCCGCCGCCCGGCCCTGTACCGCCCGGCCCGGTGTGCCGGGCGGGTGCGCTGTCCATCGTCATCGGCTGATGCGCTCCTGGTTCAAGGGCCGGGGCCTGCCCAGCAGTTCGTGATACAGACCGGTGACCGCGTCCGTGGTGCGCCGCACGTCGAATTCCATCCGCGCGTGCCGCTCCGCCTGCTCCCCGAGTGCGGCGAGCAGCCGCGGCTCGGCGAGCAGCCCGCCCAGGGCCTTGGCCAGCGCCGTCGGGTCCTCCGGTTCCACCAGGCACAGCCGTCCCTGGCCGGGCGGGAGGCTCTCCCTGGCACCGCTGACGTCGGAGACCAGAACCGGGCGGCCACAGGCCATGGCTTCGAGCGGGGCGAGCGCCATGCCTTCCCACCGCGACGGCAGTACAACGAGATCGGCGGCCCGAAGCCACGGCCGGATGTCGAAGGCGGCCCCCGCGAAGTGGACCGAGGGCGGGGCCCCGCGGCGCAGCCGTTCCATGTCGGGGCCGTCCCCGACGAGCACGAGACGGGCTCCGGGAACGGCTCCGAGCAGCTCCGGCCAGGCGCGCAGCAGGACGTCCTGCCCCTTCTGCTGGCAGAGCCGGCCGACGCAGACGGCGAGCGGCCCGTCCCCCTGGAAGGCGGCGGGCAGCGGGAGTTCGGCGCGGGCCCGGGCCTTGTCCTGGCCGGGGTCCGGGCCGCCGGGGCGGAAGTGGCGGAGGTCGACGCCGTTGCGGATCACCGACCAGCTGGCGGCGATCCCCTCGGACTCGCCGGTGCGGCGTTCGGCCTCGCTGACGCAGAGCACCCGGTCGGCCCAACGGGCCCCGAAGCGCTCCCAGCGCAGCGCGAGCGCGGCGGTGGCCCCGCCCACGGCGTCGAAGGACCAGGCGTGCGGCTGGAAGACGGTCGGGACGGCCCCGCGTACGGCGAGCCGCCCGGCGAGTCCGGCCTTGGCGCTGTGGGCGTGCAGGATGTCGGGCCGGACCCGGCCGATCAGGCCGCGCGCGCCGAGGACTTCGGCGGCGAGGCCCGGTCCGGGAGCCCGCCCGGCGCGCCAGGTGAGCACCTCGGCCCCGGCCTCGCGGGCCGCGTCCGCGAGCTGTCCGCCGCGCGGGCAGCCGACGTAGGTCCGCAGGCCGGCCGCGGACTGGGCGCGTACGAGGTCGACGACGACGCGGGCCACACCGCCCTCGACCGGCTGGACGAGGTGGAGGACGACCGGGGGCCGTGAAGGCGAGGGAGAGGGAGCTGGGGAGGGTGAGGGTGAGGGTGAGGAAGGCTGTTTCGGCACGTGGAGTGGTCTCCTGCGTTCAGCGGCGCGCGTCTGTCTGAACGAAGAGCACACCGAGGAAATGACCCTGGTTTTCGCCTGTGAACCCGAAGGTCAGGCTGCGGGCGCCACCGGACAGGGCGGGGCTCAGATCGAACACGTCCGCGTCATATCCGAGGTTATTCATATGTTCGGGCTGTCGCACGAACGAGCGATCTCCGAATTCCGTGATCGTGGAATTCATAACATCATTAAAAGGATTTTCTCCGTCACTGAGGCTGACCCGGCGCCCGCTGTCGGCGGTCACCGTGAGTGAATCCCCGAGCGTCCCGCGGTCGCCGTCGTACGCGACCACCCCGGCCCGCCCCTGCGCCCCGGGCGCCGCGTCCAGACCGGTGAGCTCCACCGTCTCGCCCGCCGCCTCGCCGGCCCCCGCGGCCAGCCCTTCGAAGCCGTCCCAGATCGAGACCCTGCGCACCGGCTCCTGCGGGTGCTCGTAGGCCACCACCAGCGTCCAGCCGCCCCAGGCACCCATGTCCGAGTGCCCCATGGCGATGTTCAGCTGGGCCACCGTCCACATCCCGGCGCCGCCCTTGCGGACCAGCGGGGTCACGTCGGCGGAGGCCTGGTAGGCATCGCCGGCCGCGTCGCTGCGGTGCCCGATCGCCGTGTCGGCCAGCACTTCCTTGTACGCGCCGCCCGGCTCGGCGACGAGCACCCGGCCGTTGTCCTCGGGCGGCTTCTGCTCGCCGACCCGCAGGTTCCCGCCCCAGTACAGCCGGGCGTACGAGACCTTCGCGCCGGCCGGGACCTTGAGCTCGGCCCGGGTGGAGTTGTAGGTGTCCGGGTCCTTGTCGACCTCGTCGTAGAACATCTCGTAGTCGCCGTTGGTCCCGGCCGCACCCTTGTTGACCGCGGCGCACGGCTCGGCCTGCTCGGACTCCACCCTGCGGCAGCCGATGGACGAGTTCGAGGCCCGGACCAGGCCGCCGTGCTGCACGGCCTGGTAACGCTGGGTGAACGGCACCCGGGGTGCCTCCTTGACCAGCGGATTCCGCGCGCCCGGCGGCGCGGCGGCGGCACTCGCGGCGGGGACGTTCACCGAAAGCGTGAGGCAGGACAGCAGACCGAGCGTGCCGAGGATTCTGCGGGAGGAACCCATGACCCTGTCTCCATTTTCGATCAAGGGGACAAAACAGGAGTGAACTTTGTCAGAAGTCAGGAGGGAAATCACGCCGGACTCGCTCATACGGCCTTTTGGGCGATAACACGCACCCTGGAGACGGGCGGGTCGTTATGGCTTGCACCATTGTTCGAACCGAAAGGAAAAGCCGAGATGAAGAAGAGGCTGGTGCGCGGCACCACCCTGGCGGTCGCGAGCACCGCGCTGCTGATGGGCGGCGCGGGCCTCGCCTCCGCGCACGGCGGCGACGGCGCGACGGCGAACGGCTTCACCGGCGAGTCCCCCGGTGTCCTGAGCGGCAACCTGCTCCAGGTCCCGGTCCACGTCCCGGTGAACGTCTGCGGCAACACGGTGAACGTGATCGCCCTGCTGAACCCCTCGTTCGGCAACACCTGCGTCAACGCCTGACGTCAACCGTGCCGCCCGAAACTTCGGCATCCGAGTGAAGACACGCAACCCAAACCGCGGTTGCGCCGTTGATCCGAGTGCTTGAGTACCGGGCAATCCTGCAAAAAAGGGACCATCATGATCAAGAAGTTTGCGGCCGGCGCAGCGGTTGCCGCCTCGTTCGTCGGTCTGGGTGCCGCCATGGCCCCGCAGGCCATGGCCATCGGCAACGACCACGGCATCAACACCGTGAACGGCAACGGGGCCTCGCAGATCTACGGCAACCAGGCCACCTACGGCAACATGAGCCCGCAGATGGCGCTGATCCAGGGCTCGTTCAACAAGCCCTGCATCGCCCTGCCCGCCAAGGCCAACGTCCAGTCCGTGCTGGCTCTGGTCAACGTCGGCGTCCAGGACATCCCCGTCCTGTCCAGCCCGCAGAACCAGCAGTGCACCGAGAACTCCACGCAGGCCAAGGGCGACGAGGCTCTCTCGCACATCCTCAGCAACATCCCGATCCTGTCCGGCAACGCCTCCCAGGGCAGCTGACAGCGCCGCGCCGGCTGACTCAGCACCGCGCCAGTGGGGCCGTCGCACCTTCGGGTCGCGGCGGCCCCGCCGCATGTCGGGAACCGAATAGGGACCGGTGAGAATCCGGCCACAATTCAGGACGCACGAGCATCTGAGTGAATTGGCCGGAGCCGCGCAAAAATCCCCGGTTTCTTTTCCCTGACCCACTCGTTGTTATTTCTGCAGCGGATAGACCTCTGCGGGAAGGAAACGAAAACAAATGACGTACAAGAAGGCAGTGGTGCTGGCCGCCGGCATTCTCATGGCCGCCGGTGCCGCCTCCCCCGCCATGGCCGACGCGGCGGCGGACGGCAAGGCCGTCGGTTCCCCGGGCGTCCTCTCCGGCAACGTGCTCCAGGTCCCGGTCCACGTCCCGGTCAACGTCTGCGGCAACACCGTCAACGTGATCGCGCTGCTGAACCCCGCGTTCGGCAACACCTGCGTCAACGCCTGACGAAGCGCCTGTGCCCGCAAGGGCAGACCTCCTCGGGGTGGCCTCGGAGTGCACGGCGGTGCACTCCGAGGCCACCTTCGATTCAGCACCGGCCGCAGGGCCGGTAGACAGGGAAGGACCCATGCGACAGGTACTGAGCCGACAGGTACTGGGCAAGGGGGTGCTCACCGCGGCCGCCGCGTCGAGTCTGCTGTCGATCGCGACCGGTGCGGCCTACGCGCAACCCGGGGCGATGGCCGAGGCCTCCCATTCACCGGGCGTGCTGGCCGGCAACAGCGTCTCGGTACCGATCACCTTCTCGCCGAACGTGTGCGGCAACACCGTGGACGCCGGGGCGGGCCTCAACCCCGCCATGGGCAACAACTGCGCCACCACGACCGGCTCCGACGCCGGGCACGACTACGAGCGCTACCTCAGCCCGCAGCAGGCCGAACAGGTCCGCCGCTACGTCGACCAGCGCGACCAGCGCGACCAGCACGAGGAGCGCGAGGAGCAGGGCGGCTACGGAGAGCGCGGACCCGAGCAGCAGGGCGGCCACGAGGAGCACGGCTCCGGGCAGCAGGGCGGCTACGGAGACTCCGGTGAGTCCGGTGAGTCCGGCGAGGAGGAGTGCGACGACCACCCCGCCCCGGAGCGCCCCGAGCCGCGGCCGCAGCACGAGCCGGCGCCGCACGCCGAGCAGCCCCCGGCCCCGGCCCCGCAGCACGCGCCGCCGGCGCCTCCCGCACCGCAGCCGCTGCCCGCGCCCGAGGCGGAGCACCCGGCGCCCGCGCCCGTGCCTGCGCCCGTGGAGCAGGCACCCGCGCCCCAGCCGGAGCCCGTACCGGAGCCGGTCGAGGAGGCCCCGCAGCCGCTTCCGGCGCCGGCCCCCGCGCCCGCGCCCGTAGTGGAGGAGGCTCCGCACACGCTCCCCGCTCCGGCGCCCGCGCCCGCTCCTGCTCCCGAAGAGCAGGCTCCCGCGCCGATGCCCCCGCACGGCAGCCAGGTCGTGGAGCACCCGGCGCCCGTAGTGCCCCCGGCCGACCAGCCGCCGGCGGCCCCCGCCGGTGACCTGCCCGTCGGGCTCCCCCCGGCACCGCTGCCCGCACCGGCACCGGCACCGGCGCCGGCCCCGGTTCCCGCGCCCGCACCGGCCCCCGCACCCGAGGCCGTTCCCGTCGCGGCGGCCCCCGCGCGTCAGGAGCTGGCGGCGACCGGCGCCGGAGCGCCCGCCGGCGCCGCGGCCCTGGCCTCGGCCCTCATCCTGGGCGGCGCCATTCTGTACCGCAGGTCCCGTAACGCCGCCTGACGCAATACCGGTAATCAGAAGAAATATCGGCCGGAGAGTCCCTTGTCGGATTCTCCGGCCGTTGCCGTGTTCGGTTCCGCGTTTCCGTGGCGCCGGGGAATCGTTAACCACGTCGAAAGTGGCGCGACGGTCCCCACCGGTCGCCACCGGTCACCCATGGAAAAGGATTTTGATAATGAAGCTCTCGAAGGTCGCCGCAGTCGTCGTCGGCTCCGTCGCCGCCCTCGGCGCCGCCTCTCCCGCCTTCGCCGCCACCGAGGCGCCGGCCGTCCCCATGAGCCTGACGAGCGGGCTGACGGCGGTCACCGACTCGGTGAACCCCGTATCTGCGGCGCTGCCGCAGACCGTGGGCAACGGACTGGCCGAGCAGGGCGAGAGCGTCGAGAAGGTCGTGACCACCGTCCAGAAGGTCAACCAGGTCAAGAACGACGCTCCGGCCGAGGTGATGAACCTCGCCAACGGGGCCACCCAGGCCTCTCCGCTGCTCGGCGGAGTGAAGCTCAACGGCGGCTCCAAGCACTGACGGTCCGGCCCGTTCTCCTGCCGACACGACTGTGGGCGCCACCGGCGAGGCCGGGGGCGCCCACAGTCATGTGATGCGTCGAACGTCAGTCGTTGACGCAGACGTTGCCGAACGCCGGGTTCAGCGCGCCGATCACGTTCACGGAGTTGCCGCAGACGTTGACCGGGATGTGGACCGGGACCTGCGCCAGGTTGCCCGAGAGGACACCGGGGGAACCCACGGCCGCACCCTCGGCCTTGGAGTCGGCCATTGCGGAGCCGGCGGCACCGGCCGCAGCGAGACCAGCGGTGGCCAGGACCAGGGCGGCCTTCTTGGCAGTGTTCATGGGAAGTGCACCTTCTCTTCGATGTTCTGCCCCGATTCCGAGGCTCACATCGAGCGAAACGGTCCACCTTCCCAGACGACACGGTTCCGCACGCGATCAGACCTGTTCAGCCCAATAGTCGTAACCGCGTGCGGATCCGTGTACGGATCCCGGTGCCTACGGAAGGAACTCCGCGAACGACGGGACCTTCGGGACGAGGCCCGTCGGCGTCCCGGGTACCGCCGGCGCGGCCGGCACCGAAACCGCGGGCGGGGCCGCGGGTTCGGAGACCGGGAGCGCCGGTACCTCGGGGATCGGGACGTCGGGAATCGGGACGTCGGGGATCGGGACGTCGGGAATCGGGACGTCGGGGATCTCCGGAACCGCCGGGACGGCCGGAACCGCCGGGAGCGCCGGGAGCGCCGGGAGCGCCGGGAGCTGCAGGTCCGGGAGCCCGGGGATGGCGGGGAGCTGCGGCAGGGACGGGAGCGCGGGCAGTTTGATCTCGGGGATCGTGATCCCCGGGAGCAGGGTGCCCAGGCTCTTGGTCAGGTCCTCCAGGATCTTGGAGACCGCGGCGAGGGCGTCTTCGACGGGACCCGCCGCCGCCACCCTCTCGTTGATCTCCTCCTGGGCCGCCGCCACACGGTTCGCGGCGGATCCGGCACCTTCCGCGGCGCCCGCGGGAGCTGCCGCGCCGGTGAGTATGACGACCGCCAGGGCCGACGGGACGAGGACGCGGATGCGGGAGGCCTTGGTGCGGTGCATGGGTGTTCCTTCTGGTGGTCGATCAGAAGCGGACCCGAGCGATCCGCCTCCTTACCCACCGTGCGAACAGGTTCTACGGAGCGCAACACGAGCGCGGGGGCCCATACCTCGCTGCGGGGTGCGTACGGGCTTCGCGCACGCGTCCGGGGGCGGCTCACCCCGCCCGGGGGAAACCTGCCCGCAGACAGGCCGTTTGAGTGAAGCAGCGGAACCAACCCTCCGCGAAGGCAGTTGATCAGGGCGCTCCACTAGCGGGCACTCGTGCGACAAAAGGATCAAAATGTTCAAGAAGATCATGACTGCTGCTGCGGTCACCGCCGCCGCCGTCGGCGCGGGCGCTGCTGCTGCCGCCCCCGCCATGGCGATCGGCAACGACAACGGGATCAACACCGTCAACGGGAACGGTGCCGTGCAGGCGTACGGCAACCAGAAGACCCACGGTGACATGAGCCCGCAGCTCGGCGTCGTCCAGGGCACCCTGAACAAGCCCTGCATCGGTCTGCCGGCCAAGGTCAACGCCCAGTCCCTGATCGCCGCACTCAACATCGGTGTCCAGGACATCAACGTCCTGTCCAACCCGCAGAACCAGCAGTGCACCGAGAACTCCACCCAGGCCAAGGGTGACGAGCCGCTCTCGCACATCCTCAGCAACATCCCGGTCCTCTCGGGCAACATCTCCCAGGGCAGCTGATCTCCGCTCCCGATCTACGGTCCGGGCCCCCGTGGTCCACATACACGGCGCCCGTGGAGCGATGCGTTCGAAGAACTGGTGTGAAGTGACGAGGGCCCCGGCAGCGTCCAGCTGCCGGGGCCCTCGCATGTCGTCCGGCGCCCTCAGCCGGTCCAGAAGTCCCACCACCGGGTCAGGATCAGCATCCCGATCACGCCGGTGTGCAGGACGGGCGGAACCCAGCCGAATTCGGCGAAGAAGTTCCGTACCGGCGCGGGTGCGGGGAGGATCCCCGTACGGACGGTGTGGGCGGTGACCGCCCAGAACATCAGCAGGGTGGCCAGCCAGGTCAGGCAGCACCACAGGCAGAGCGCGTTGATCTCGTAGAGCGACTGGACCATGAGCCAGGAGCAGAACCCGACGCCGAAGAGCATGCCGGCGTTCAGGCCGAGCCAGAACCAGCCGCGGTGGCGGGCCCCGGCCAGAAGGCCGGCGCCGACGCACACGACCGCCCCGTAGGCGACCAGCCCCAGCATCGGGTTCGGGAAGCCGAAGGCCGCCGCCTGCTCGCTCTTCATCACGCTGCCGCAGGAAACCACCGGATTGAGACTGCACGCGGGCTTGAAGTCCGGGTTCTCCAGCAGCAGGAACTTGTCCAGGGTGATGACCCAGGCGGCCAGCACTCCGGCGGCTCCGGTGAGCAGCAGCAGCCAGGCCAGCGCGCGGGGGGCTGCGATCGGTTCTGCGTCTTTGCGGCTGTGGGGCCGGGCCTGCTGGCGGGGGACGCCCACGGTATTTGTTGCCATACGGTCATGCTCCCGCCCTTGTGCCCGCTATCCGACCCAACCATGCTCATCGACATGGAGGTTGACCTGAAGGGGTGGCTGGAACCCCTGGTGCTTCCCGGACGTTTTACCGAACCCCGGACGTGATGTCAGACCCAGGGGCTACGTTGAGCTTCCGCGAAGTGACAAGCTGCGACGGCCTGGAGACCCACCTTGAGCGATCCACACGAGACAACCGAGGCGCACCTCGATCGACTCCTGGGCCGCGCCCTCAACTCCTTCGACCTGTCCGACGAGTTGATCGAGCGGTTGCGCACGGCACTCGCCCACAGGTCCTCGCTGCACACCACCCGCCGCAGCCCGTCGGCGGGACCGTGGCGGGAGATACACCGGCACGCCTACCTGCTGTCCGACGGCGACTCCGTGGTCCTGTGGGAGCTGGCACACCGTCAGGACGCCGACCTCTCGATACGGTACGAGGTCTTCGCGAGCAAGGCGGAGACCTGTCTCGCGGCGGCCCGGCTCTTCGGCGAGGTCCCCTCGCAGGTGGCGCGGGACCTCGTGGAGGTGACGGTGGAGGAAGAGCCGGACAGCGACATCGCCGTGCTGAGCGCGCTGTTCACCCATCCGACCCCGGCCCAGCGGCACCGCGAGTACGGGGTGGAGGAGTCCGCGGACCACGCCCGCCGGGTGCTGCGCCGCGCGGAGAACCCGGACCGGCCGGGCGAGCCGGTGGCCCTGCTGCTGCGGTCGGCCTACGCGCACCAGATCACGCAGGTGTTCGGCACCCGGCACTGCCTGGCGGACGGGCGGGACGCGGGCTTCAGCCTGTACGAGCACTCCTTCGTCCTGCTGGACGGGAGCGAGTTCAGCCTGTGGGAGGTCGAGCACACGGTGACGCCGGACGGCCGCCACATGTGCGAGGTCTACGAGACCGAAACGGCCGCGCGCGGAGCCATGGAGCTCCGCGCGCGGGTGAGGTGACGGGGACGGTCGACGTGCGTGACAGCGTCAAACTCGCGTCACGGGCGGGTATCCAGCCGATGGAGCAGTGAGCCGTCCGGTCCGTGGTGGTAGCGATCCACCAGGTCCGTTGCGGGGGAGCCGGCGGCTGCGCTGGTCGCGGTGGAACCAACTGCCGGTGTGGGGGCGTCGGACCAGAGAAACAAGCGATCACGCTTGGTTCGCGTTCCACCACTTAGCGCTAACAGCCGCCCTGGCCAAGGCCGGTGGACCGACCATGAATCCGAAAGCCATTCATGCAGGCCGGACACGACAAAGCCCCTGCCGCAGGCTTGCGGCAGGGGCGAAACACAAGGGAGTCATCGCGTGGGGTGGCCCCAGCGCCGGTAGTCGTCACACGTTTCGACCGCCGCCCCGGCGGGACGGTTCGCGATCCGCTCAGCGTCGTCACCGCAGGTCTTCCACGGCTGGAACCAGAACAGGAGTGCGCCGGCCAGAACGGCGGTCCCAACCAACACCCAGGCAACGGTACGACCCGACATGCCAGGCACCTTTCCTCAAAGCCGCGATAAGTTACATGGTCAGCGCGTCAGCGCGGTCGTTCCAGTCCCCGGTGCCCCAGCCCGGGTAGTCCTGCTGCCGCAGGTCACCATAGGCGCAGCCGAGGCAGATGATGATGGTCGGGTCGACCATGTTGTCCCGGTAGTCGATGAGCGTCATGCCACCGATCTGATCGTTGTTCGCCACCGATGTCGTCTGGTCGCGGAACCCGTACTGCCCAAGGGTCTTCGTGCCGTCCAGGTCCCACTGGAGCTTACGCCCGGCGTAGTTCAGGTCCGCGTACACGCACGTGAACCCCCACGCGCAGCCAGGCGACGCAGCCATCACGGAAGCCGACCGGCTCCACCAGAAAGCCGAGTGCCCCGCGGCGTGAGGTCACGGGGCGGGGCACCGGCGTGTTTGGGTGTTGCGGTCAGTTGGGCCGTTCGATGCCCAGGGTTTCTGGAGGCTCCGCCCCCTGGCCCCCGCTCCTCAAACGCCGGAGGGGCCTTCCGGCGAGGGCACTTCGGACAGAGGGAGGTCCAGGGGCAGGTCCTGGGTGACATGGACCGCGTCGGGCCGCAGGGCCGAGGGGGCCGGCATGGCGCTGCCGGGGAGCTGGACCGCGGCGGCGCCGTGGGCCAGGGCGGAGGCCAGGGCCGCGGGCCCCGTACCTCCCGCGATCAGGAAGCCGGCGAGGGAGGCGTCGCCCGCGCCGACGTTGCTGCGGACCGAGGAGACGGCCGCCGTGCCGTAGTAGGTGCCCTCCTCGGAGACCAGGAGCTGGCCGTCCGCGCCGAGGGAGGCCAGGACCGCGCCCGCGCCCAGCGAGCGCAGCTCCTCCGCGGCCTTGAGGACGTCTCCGAGGGTGGCCAGGGGCCGCCCCACCGCCGCCGCGAGCTCCGAGGCGTTCGGCTTGATCACGTCCGGGCGGGCCGGCAGCGCCGCGAGCAGCGCCGGGCCGGAGGTGTCCAGGGCGATGCGGGTGCCCGCGGCGTGGGCCCGGGTCACGATGTCGGCGTACCACTCGGGGGCGAGGCCCTGCGGGAGGCTGCCGCAGCAGGCGATCCAGTCGGCGCCGCCGGAGCAGGTGCGGACCGTTTCCAGGAGGAGCGCCGATTCCGCCGCGGTCAGTGCCGGGCCGGTGGCGTTGATCTTGGTGAGGGTGCCGTCCGGTTCGGCGAGGGAGATGTTGGAGCGGGTCTGGCCGGCGATGGAGACCGCCGTGACGTCCACGCCCTGGGCGCCGAGGAGTTCGGCGATCATCGTGCCCGGCGTGCCGCCGAGAGGCAGGACCGCCGTCGTACGGACGCCCGCGGCGGCCACCGCGCGGGAGACGTTGACGCCCTTGCCGCCGGGGTCGACCCGGTCGGCGGTGGCGCGCAGTACCTCACCGCGGTCCAGCGAGGGGACCTCGTAGGTCCGGTCGAGGGAGGGGTTGGGGGTGACGGTGAGGATCATACGAGCACAACTTCCGTACCGGCGGCCTCGATCGCCGCCTTCTCAGCGGGGTCGAGCCCCGGGTCCGTGATGAGGAGGTCGACGCCGGCGAAGGAGCCGAAGCGGGCGAAGTGTTCCCGGCCCGCCTTCGCGGAGTCGGCGAGGAGGACGACGCGGCGGGCGGCTGCCATCGCGGCCCGTTTGACGGCGGCCTCGGCGAGGTCGGGAGTGGTCAGGCCGCCCTCGGCCGTGAAGCCGTTCGTCGCGAGGAAGAGGACGTCCGCGCGGATCTCGGCGTAGGCGCGCAGGGCCCAGGCGTCGACCGCGGCGCGGGTGCGGTGGCGGACCCGGCCTCCGACGAGGTGGAGGTCGATCCCGGTGTGGTCGGCGAGCCGGGCGGCGACGGGCAACGCGTGGGTGACCACGGTCAGCGCGGTGTCGACGGGGATGGCGGCCGCGAGGCGGGCCACCGTACTGCCCGCGTCGAGGACGATGCTGCCGCCGTCGGGGAGTTCGGCGAGGGCGGCCGCCGCGATGCGGTCCTTCTCGTCGGCCGCGGTGGCCTCGCGCTCGGTGAGGTCCGGTTCGAAGTCGAGGCGGCCGGCCGGTATGGCACCGCCGTGCACCCGGCGGACGAGCCCGGCCCGGTCCAGGGCCTTGAGGTCGCGGCGCACGGTCTCGGCCGTGACCTGGAACTGGTCGGCCAGGGACAGGACGTCGACCCGGCCCGCCTCGCGTGCGAGGCGGAGGATCTCCTGCTGGCGCTCCGGTGCGTACATGTGGTTTCAGATCCGTTCGATGCCCGACTCTGTGGGTTCTTTGGACAGTACGCCCGTTGGCGTCTGAAAACAAAACAAACGGGCACGCCCGCCAACAGAAGCGGACATGCCCGTGAGGAGGGGGTGCGGAGGGTGCGGACTAGCCCGCGTGCTCCGCGCCGCCCTCGCGCTCGGCGATGGGGATGGCCTTGCGCGGCAGCATGAACATCACGGAGAAGATCAAGACCATGACGGCCACGACCCACCACATGGCGTTGTGGAACGCGTCGACGTACGGCGGCCCGAAGACCCGGTCGTCCTCGATGAAGCCGAAGTAGACGACGGAGGTCAGGCCGAGGCCCAGCGCGTTGCCCATCTGGCCGGTGGTGTTGATCAGCCCGGACGCCGAGCCGGCGTGCTCGCGCGGCACCTCGGAGAGCACGGTGTCGGTCAGCGGCGCGACGATCAGGCCCATGCCGATGCCCATGACGATCAGCGGGGCGGCCATCTGCCAGGAGGTGATGGTCATGCCGTAGCGGTCCGACTCCCAGATGTAGAGGAGTACGCCCGCGGCCATGGTCAGCGCGCCGGCCTGGAGCACCTTGCGGCCGAAGCGCGGTACGAGCTTCTGTACGGACACGCCCGCGGCGGCCGAGACGGCGATCGAGAACGGGATGCCCGTGGAGCCGGCCTTCAGGGCGCCCCAGCCGAGGCCCATCTGCATGTAGAGCGTCCACACGAGGAAGAAGATGCCGGTCGCGAGGCCGAAGGTCAGCTGGACGGCGATGCCGCCCGCGAAGCTCTTGACCTTGAAGAGGGAGAGCTCGACGAGCGGGGATCCGTCCTTGCGGATCTTGTACTTCTCGTAGGCGATGAAGGCGCCGAAGACCAGCGGCGAGGCGATCATGCAGACGAAGCCCCACAGGGGCCAGTCGTTCTCGCGGCCGTGGGTGAGCGGGAAGATCAGCATGACCAGGGCGAGGGTCGCGAGCACGACGCCCACCAGGTCCAGGCGCAGCGCCTTGGGGGCCTTGGACTCGGAGATGAACTTGCGGCCCAGGATCACGCCCGCGATGCCGACGGGCAGGTTGATCAGGAAGATCGGGCGCCATTCGAGACCGGCGATGTTCCACTCGGTGAGCAGTGCACCGAGCATCGGGCCCGAGACGGCGCCGAGGCCGATGATCGCGCCGAAGAGACCGAAGACCTTGCCGCGCTCGTGCGGCGGGAAGGTGACGTGGATGATCGCGAGCACCTGCGGGACCATCATGGCCGCCATGGCGCCCTGGAGGATGCGGGCGGCGACGAGCACGTCGGGGTTGGGGGCGAGGCCACAGAGCAGCGAGGCCGCGGTGAACCCGGATATGCCGATCAGGAAGAGGCGCTTGCGGCCGTAGATGTCACCGAGACGGCCGCCGGTGATCAGGCCGGCGGCGAAGGCGAGGGCGTAGCCGGCGGTGATCCACTGGATGGCGCTGGTGGAGGCGCCGAGGTCCTCGCGCATCCGGGGTATCGCGATGTTGACGATCGTGACGTCGACCAGGTCCATGAAGGCGGCGGTCATCACGATGGCGAGGGCGATCCAGCGGCGGCGGTCGGCCGGGGCCGCGGGCTCGCCGGTCGCGGCGGGCCCGCCGGATGCGTCGGCGTCGCCGGTCTTGCTGATCGAAGTGGTCTCTGCGGGAAGGTCGTTCCGCTCTTCTTGTACGGGCCCGTTCTTTCCTTCGGGCGATGACTGGGTCGTCTCGGTGCTCATGAGGAGAAACCTAGACGGCATATAGGTCAGTTGGTGTCCTATTTGGCTGGCAACCTTTGGGCCATGACCGATACCCCGGCCCGCCTCCTCTCCCTGCTCTCCCTGCTCCAGACCCCGCGCGAGTGGCCCGGGAGCGAGCTGGCCGAGCGGCTGCGGGTGAGCGCCCGTACGATCCGGCGCGACATCGACCGGCTGCGGGAGCTGGGGTATCCGGTGGAGGCCACGCTGGGCGCGGAGGGCGGCTACCGGCTGGTGGCGGGCGCCGCGATGCCGCCGCTCGTCCTGGACGACGAGGAGGCCGTCGCGATCGCGGTGGGGCTGCGGGCGGGGGCCGGGCACGCGATCGAGGGCGTGGAGGAGGCCTCCGTACGCGCCCTCGCGAAGCTGGAACAGGTACTGCCGGGGAGGCTGCGGCACCGGGTGGGCGCGCTGCAGTCGGCGACGGTCGCGGTGACGCGGGGCGACGGGGCGAGCGTGGATCCGCGGACGCTGACGGCGATCGCCTCGGCGGTGGCGGGGCCGGAGCGGCTGCGGTTCGCGTACCGGGCGCGGGACGGGGTGGCCTCGCGGCGGCTGGTGGAGCCGTACCGGCTGGTCAGCACCGGAAGCCGGTGGTACCTCGTGGCCTACGACATGGAGCGCGCTGACTGGAGGACCTTCAGGGTGGACCGGATGAGCGAGCCGTGCGCGACGGGGGCGCGGTTCGCTCCGCGGGAGCTGCCGATGGATGCGGAGGAGTTCGTGCGGCGGGGGCTGCGGGGCGGGGAGTCCGCGTCGTCCACGTACCGGGTCGACGTCACCTTCGCGGTGGCCGCGGGGTTGCCCGAGTGGGTGCGGGAGCATGTGGTTCCCGGGGCCGGGGGTGAGGTCGGGGGCGGCGCCGGGGTGCGGGTGCGGTTCGAGTCGGCGGACTCGCCGGAGTGGCTGGTGGCGCGGATGGCGCTGGCCGGGGTGCCGTTCACCGTGCACGGGCCGGAGGTTCTGGTGGAGGCCGCGCGGGCGCTGGGGGCGCGGCTGGCGGAGGCGGCGGGGGCGTAGCCCCTGGCGGGCAGCCCTGCGGGGGCCGCCCCCTACCCGCCCTTCCACCGTTCCCCGGGCTCTGCCCGGACCCGGTCCTCAAGCGCCGGACGGGCTGGAAGAGGGGTACCGGGCTGCGCCCGGACCCCCTGGGGCTCCGCCCCAGACCCCGCTCCTCAAACGCCGGACGGCTGAAAGATCGAACCCCGGCGGGGCTGGACGGGCAAAGGGGAGCCCCCGGCGCCTGGGGGGGATAGGCGCCGGGGGCTCGTATGGGGGGCTTCGTCTGGGGGCCGGTCAGGCCACCGCGTCGAAGCCGGTGTCGCGGGCCATCTTCTTCAGTTCGAGCAGCGCGTGCTTCTCGATCTGACGGATCCGCTCGCGGGTCAGGCCGTGCTGCTTGCCCACTTCGGTCAGCGTACGCTCTCGACCGTCCTCAATGCCGTAACGCATCTTGATGATCGACGCGGTTCGCTGGTCCAGCTTGCCCAGCAGGTCCTCCAGCTCCTCGCTGCGCAGCAGGGAGAGGACGGACTGCTCGGGGGAAATCGCCGAGGTGTCTTCCAGCAGGTCGCCGAACTGCGTGTCGCCGTCCTCGTCCACGCCCATGTTCAGGCTGACCGGGTCGCGCGCCCAGTCCAGGACGTCGCCGACGCGCTTCTCCGTCGTGTCCAGCTCGGCGGCGATCTCCGCGTGCTCCGGATCCCGGCCGTTCTCGCGGTTGAACTCGCGCTGGACCCGGCGGATCCGGCCGAGCTCCTCGACCAGGTGGACGGGCAGGCGGATGGTGCGGGACTGGTCGGCGATGGAGCGGGTGATCGCCTGGCGGATCCACCACGTGGCGTACGTGGAGAACTTGAAGCCCTTGGCGTAGTCGAACTTCTCCACCGCGCGGACCAGGCCGGCGTTGCCCTCCTGGATGAGGTCGAGGAGCGGCAGCCCGCTGCGCGGGTAGCGACGGGCCACGGCGACGACCAGGCGGAGGTTGGACCGGATGAAGACTTCCTTGGCGCGCTCACCTTCGGCGGCCAGGAATTCGAGCTCCTCCCGGGAGGGCTTCTTGCCCTTGCGCTCTATCGCGCCGTCGAGGATCTGCTGGGCGTACACGCCCGCCTCGATGATCTGCGAGAGCTCCACTTCCTTGGCCGCGTCGAGCAGCGGGGTACGCGCGATCTCGTCCAGGTACATGCCGACCAGGTCGCGGTCTGCGATCTCCCCGCTCACAGCGCGAGCGCTGCTCGCGGATTGACGACGGGCGACGGCGCGGGTTGCCATGCGTGCTCCCTTGCGATGAGTTCGGTCGCTGTGGTGCGGTGGTTCGGCTGCGCTGGTTCGGCTGCCCGGACACTCTCCCGAGTGCCCGCTTCCGAAGGAAACAACGACTGGAATCGGGACAGAATTCCCACGTTGCTCCCTGTTTTTCGAGATCTTGCAGTATCCTGCCCCGCCGCCCCCTGGTACGGGAGGATCGGCGGCGCCACCGGAGCTCGAAGAGGCGCAGGTCAGGGCGGGGGTGCCGGCCCGTTTCGGATGCCCGGCGGGCCCGTGCGGTCAGCGCCCGGTGAGACCACCGTCACACTTGACACGGGCGTTTTCGCCCCTGGAACAGCGCCGTCCCAGGCTGCACTCCCACCCCAAGAGACGAGCCTCGGCGGCGTCCGGTTGCCTCGACGAACGATGACCTACCCGTCCGAGTGAAGGCACGGCATATTCCTGCGGCATGAGCGGTCGCTCCCCGAGCGTCGGAGAGTCGCTTGTGCCCTCCGGCCGGCGGCGCCCACACTCAGAGGAGGTGCTGCACATGACCGCTCTCGCCCACGAGACGCTGGAGGCCGTAATGCCGAAGGTCGCGACCCCTCCGTCGGACCTTGACGACGTCCTGTGGCAGGCATGGAAAGCCATGGAACTCCCCGAGGGCTACCACGCCGAGATCGTCGAGGGGTTCATCGAGGTGTCACCCACGGGTCGCTACTCGCACGGCCGTACGGTCAATCGCTTGAGGGATCAACTCGTCGTATTCCTCGCCGGCGGCGAGTTCGCCGCTCGCCAGGACATGAACGTCATCCACAAACGCAAGGTGTGGATCCCCGATCTGTTCGTCGCACTGGAGGACACCGAGGAGCACGTCACCGAGGACGGTCTCGGGGTCGACGCCTCCGCAGTAAAGCTGATCGTTGAAGTCGTCTCCCCCGGAAGCGACAACATCACGCGCGACCGGACACGCAAGCGCCGCGACTACGCCCGGGCGGCCGTTCCCGTGTACGTCCTGATCGACGACTTCGACGACGGTGGCACCGTCACCGTGCTTACCTCACCCAACCCCGATAAAGCCGTCTACGAGGACGAGGCGCGGACGGCATACAGGACCCCGGTCGCGATTGCGTCCGGTCCCGCCAAGGGGTTCACCATCGGGCAGGACGTCACCGGTCCGGTCCGGGGTGGCGGGTAGCGACGTGCGGGCAGGCGCGGCAGGCAGGTGGGCCCGACTGGGTCCACCACTTGCAGCGAAGCCGGAGGTGGCACGGCGGGAGCGGGGCCGCGGGGATCGCGGACGCCGTCAGGCGGGTGGCCAGGGTGCAGGTGTCGCCCGCGCGGTTGAGGCAGTGCGGGACGCAGTGGGAGGCCAGGCGCAGCAGGCGGCGCGGTTCCACCCCGTCGGCGAGCTCGGCCAGGGCCTCGGCCGCCGGGCGGGGTGCGGGGAGGTAGGCCGGGGGGCCGTCCAGGCCCGCGCGGACGCCGAGGACCAGCGACTCCGGCGCGTACGCCGAGCCGCTGGGGCACCAGAGCTGCTCGGGGTCAGCCAAATTGCAGGGACCGCTTCGAGAGGCCCATCCAGAAGCCCGAGACGGGGGTGGTGGGGGTGGCGAGGTCGGACTGCGCGGCGCCCAGGGTGACGAAGAGCGGGGCGAAGTGTTCCGTACGGGGGTGGGCCAGGCGGCCTGCCGGGGACTTGGCTTCGAAGTCCAGCAGGGCGTCGATGTCGGAGGCGGCCAGTGCCTCGTGGCCCCAGGCGTCGAATTCGGCGGACCACGACGGGACGCCGGGGCCGGTGTGGCGCAGGGCGGCCAGGTTGTGGGTGAAGAAGCCGCTGCCGACGATGAGGACGCCTTCGTCGCGCAGGGGGGCCAGTTTGCGGCCGATCTCCATCAGGCGGCGCGGATCGAGGGTCGGCATGGATATCTGGAGCACCGGTATGTCGGCCCCGGGGAACATCTCCACCAGCGGGACGTACGCGCCGTGGTCCAGGCCGCGGTCGGGGATGTCCTGGACGGGGGTGCCGGGGGCCTTGAGGAGCTTGCGTACCGCCGCGGCCAGCTCGGGGGCGCCCGGGGCGTCGTAGCGGACCTGGTAGTAGTGCTCGGGGAAGCCCCAGAAGTCGTAGACCAGCGGGACCGGCTCGGTGGCTCCGAGGGCGAGCGGGGCCTCCTCCCAGTGGGCGGAGACCATCAGGATCGCGCGGGGGCGGGGGAGGTCCGCGGACCAGGCGGCCAGTTCGCCGGGCCAGAGCGGGTCGTCCGCGAGGGGCGGGGCTCCGTGGCTCAGGTACAGCGCCGGCATCCGGGTGGGGGTCAGGGCTTCGGGCGTCGGCATCGGGAGCTCCAGGAATCGTCGCGGCGGGGCGCCACGAACAGACTAACCCCGCATCGTTCAAATTTGAACGATGCGGGGTCATCAGTCATTCCCGTACCGGGGAGCGGAAGCCCGACCCCGCTTGCGCAGAGGGGCTCAGTGGGCGATCACCGGGATCTTCATGTCGGCGTCCGAGCCCTCGGCGACCGGGTCGCCCGCACCCGGCTTGCCCGTGGTGATGAGGGTCAGGGCGATGAGCGAGCTGGCGACCAGGATGCCGACCGCCCACCAGATCGCGGAGGAGTAGCCCTCCACCATGGCCTGGGCCTGGATCAGCTTCGCCGCCGGGCCGCCCGCCGCGGCCTCGGCCGCGTGGTCGGTCAGGTACGCGGTCGTCGCGGAGGCGGCGATCGTGTTCAGCAGGGCGGTGCCGATCGCGCCGCCCACCTGCTGCGAGGTGTTGACCATCGCGGAGGCGACACCGGCGTCGGCCGGATTCACCCCGTACGTGGCCAGGGACATGGCGGGCATGAACGCCGTACCCATGCCGAGGCCCAGCAGCAGCTGCGCCGGCAGGATCAGCGCCGGGTAGGAGGAGCCGACCTCGAGCTGCGTCAGCAGCAGCATGCCGCTGGCGGCGACCATGAAGCCGGGGCCCATCAGCAGGCGCGGCGGGACCCGCGTCATGAGGCGGGCGCCGATCTGCGTGGAGCCGGCGATCATGCCCACGATCATCGGGAGGAAGGCGAAGCCGGTCGTGACGGGCGAGAAGCCCTTGACGACCTGCAGGTAGTAGGTGAGGAAGAGGAACAGGCCGAACATCGAGATGACGGCGAGGCCCAGCGAGAGGTAGACGCCGCCGCGGTTGCGCTCCAGCAGGACGCGCAGCGGGAGCAGCGGGTGGGCCGTGCGGGACTCGACGAGGACGAACGCGCCGAGCAGCACCACGGAGGCAATGAACATGCCCACGGTGAGGCCGTCCGACCAGCCGGCCGACTCGGCTCGGGTGAATCCGTAGACGAGGGCGACCAGACCCGTGGTGGACAGCAGGACGCCGGGGACGTCGAGCGGTGCGCGGTTACGGCCGCCGGCCGGCTCGCGGATGATCATCCAGGCGCCGACGGCGGCGATGATCGCGAACGGAATGTTGACGAAGAAGGTCCAGCGCCAGTTCAGGTACTCGGTGAGGACGCCGCCGAGGATCAGGCCCACGGCGCCACCGCCACCGGCGATCGCACCGTAGATGCCGAAGGCCTTGGCGCGCTCCTTGGCGTCGGTGAACATGACGGCCAGCAGCGAGAGCGCGGCCGGCGCGAGCAGTGCGCCGAAGGCTCCCTGGAGGGCGCGGGCGCCCAGCATCATGGCCTCGCCCTGTGCGGCGCCGCCCAGCGCGGAGGCCAGGGCGAAGCCGATGAGGCCGACGATGAAGGCGTTCTTGCGTCCCCACTTGTCGGCGATGCGTCCGCCGAAGAGGAGGAGTCCGCCAAAGGCCAGCGCGTACGCGGTGATGACCCACTGGCGGTTGCCGTCCGAGATGCCGAGGTCGGTCTGGGCGGACGGCAGGGCGATGTTCACGATGGTGGCGTCGAGGACGACCATCAGCTGCGCCAGCGCGATGAAGACCAGGGCCTTCCAGCGACTGGGATCGGCGCCGGCGACGGACAGCGGCGGGTTCGCGGCTGTTTTTGACATGGGGGTACCCACTTCGTGGTGCGAGATGACTGAAAAGGGATAGTTAGGGTGGCTTTACGACGCTAGGGGGCGCGCTCCGGAGGCGTCACATGGTTTTCCGCCTCAGGTCCGCCAGCGTCGTCGCCGAGCCCGGCAGTTCGGACCGGGCCGGGGCCCTCAACCCGTCGAGGAAGAGCTGGAGATGACGGTGGACGAACACGTCCGCGTCGAAGCAGCCGGTGCCCGGGAGCGGACGGCTGAGCTGGGAGAGGGCGATCATCAGGTCGCCGACGCCGATGTCCGCGCGCACGAGCCCGGAGGAGCGGCCGGCGGCCAGCAGGGCCTCGACGGATTCCTCCAAGGCCTCGCGGGAGGAGAGCAGTTCGGGGTGGTCGTGGTCGAAGTCGCTGGAGAGCACCGGGCACAGGGCGCCGATCCGCTCCTCCGCGGCCGCGTGCGTGAAGCGGCACAGGGCGGCGAAGGCGTCCGGCTCCTCGGCGAGGGAGTCGACGGCCAGGCCGGCCACCCGGTCCAGGCCGAAGAGCACGACGTGGTGGATCAGGGCGGGCCGGTCGGGGAAGTGCCGGTAGAGCGTGGCGTTGCCCACGCCGGCCCGGCGGGCGATCTCGTCGAGGGGGGCGGCGGGGCCGAACTCCACGAGCACGTCGCGGGCGGCGGTCAGGATGCGCTCCCGGTTGCGGACGGCGTCGGCTCGCGGACGCGGGACCGCGCCGGTGCCGGTGCCGGTGCCGCCGGTACGGGCCCGCTTGCCCGCCGCCTTGACCTTGCCCGCGGCCGCACGCACGGCCGCGGCCACGCCCGCACCCGCGCACGCCCCCGTTCCCGCGCCCGCCCCCGCGGCACCCGCGGCCGGAGCCGCGAGGTCGAGGTCGGCCTCCGGGCCCGGCACGGGCAGGGCCGCCGGATCGGTGGTGGCGGGGCTCTTCATGAACGACTCCCTGGCGGGGTGAGTGGCGGGGCGGTGCGTACGTCCGGGTGGGCAGCTCGCTCCCGTCGAAACGGGGAGCAGCTCCCCGGTTCGCGGGGACTCTGGTTCAAACGGGGAGAGGGTCCCCGCTTATTTCACTCTTCCGTGTGACCTGGGTCACACCACTCCAGGCCCTTTGATCCCGTTTGGCCTCTCCCGACGCGCGAGCCCGCCCCAGCCGTCGGAGGGTGAGCCCACAGAGCGCAGTCCGGACCCGGCCGGCTGCCGCGGACCCGAAGGCCGATCTCCATGCCGCAGACGCGCCACCGGATACGCAAGCCAAGCCGCACCAGCGTGTACGTAGGCATCACCGCGCTGGCCCTCGGCATCACGGCTACGGCGAGCGCAGGCATATCCAGCCGCAGCCACTCGGCGGCCGGCCCCGTGGGCGCGACCAGCGCCGAGTCGATGCTCGCGCCCTGCCGGATCACCGGCGCGATGGGCGTGCAGATGTCCGAGGGCCTGCCGACCGCGCCGGGGTACTCGCGCTCCACCGGCGAGGTCCGGGCGCTGAACCTGATGATCGACTTCCCCGACGCCAAGGGCGAGGGCACGGCGGCCGACCGGATGGCGGAGTTCTTCCCGCAGACGTCCGACTGGTTCCGCGTCAGCTCCTACGGGCGGCTGACCTACCGGGCCGAGGCGCCGATAAAGAACTGGCTGCGGATGCCGATGCCGTTCGCGGCGTACGGGATCGAGCGGGGTTCCGCGTACGAGCCCGGCTACCGCCAGCTCGTCGAGCACATCATCAAAACCTCCGACGCCGAGGTCGATTTCTCCCGGTACGACCTGATAAACATCCTGGTCACCCCGAACGCCGGCCCCTCCGCCCTCGACACCGTCCTCTCCGTCACCTTCTCCGGCAACGGCGAGGCCCCGATGGCCGACGGCGTCCCGCTCGCCAACACGTCCTTCGTCTACAGCCGCCAGGACGACGGCTCCGGCACCTACCGGGAGACCGGCTACCGGGTGCTCCCCCACGAGAACGGGCACGTCTTCGGCCTGCCCGACCTCTACACCGCCGACGGCGGCGGCACGGTGGGGCACTGGGACATCATGAGCGAGGACTGGGGCGCCAACAACGACCTGCTGGGCTGGCACAAGTGGAAGCTGGGCTGGCTCGACAGCAACCAGATCAGCTGCGCCGGGAAGTCCGGGGTCAGCGACCACGTGCTGAGCCCGCTGGCCGTGGAGGGCGGCACGAAGCTGGCCTTCATCCCCGTCTCGGAGAGCGCCGGGTACGCGCTGGAGGTGCGCACCCGCGCCGGGAACGACGAGGCCGTCTGCAAACCCGGAGTGCTCATCTACAAGGTGGACTCCGAGGTGGACACCGGCCGCGGGCCCGTCACCGTCTCCGACAGCTCCTCCGCGAGCGGCGGCTGCACCCGGCGGTCCAACGTGCACGCGGAGCTCTCGGACGCGCCGTTCCGGCCGGGCGAGACCTTCACCGACGAGAAGTCGGGCATCAGCGTCTCGGTCGTGGGCGAGCTGCGCAACGGCAGCTACCAGGTCCGGGTCACCCGGCCTTGAGCGGTGTGCTCCGCGGGTGAGGCGGGACGAGCAGCGGCTCCAAATGCTGACGCTCGGCCCGCCGACAAGCGACCTACGGCCCCCCGCCGTGTCGTATCCGTACCCGCATGGTTGGGAACTAGGCCGTCTCTTTCGGATCTTGCCGGGCCCGCGCCGCCCGGCAAGATCCGAAAGAGACGACCTAGCCGTGCATCGCCGAGTTAAGGAAACCCGTGAAGGCCTTCGCGCTGCCCCGTACCGGCGAGCCGCCCGCCGTGCTGGAACGGCCCGTCCCCCACCCCCGGGCGGGCGAGGTCCTCGTACGCACCACGGCCGCGCTCATCTGCGCCTGGGACGGGCACACCGCCGCCGGGGCGCCCACCGGGCTCGGCCACGAGGCCGTCGGCGTCGTCGAGACCGTCGGCCCCGGGGTCTGCCCCTCCTACGTCGGCCGGCGCGTCGGCGTCGAGGGCCACGGACGGCTCGCCGAGTTCTTCCGCGCCCCGGCGGCCGGAGCCGGGCTGGTCCCGCTCCCCGACACCATCTCCGACCACCAGGCCCTCTACGCGGCGGGCGCGCTCCCCACCGGCTTCGCCGCCGCCGAGGAGTCCGGGCCGCCCCCGGGCGGCAGCGTCGTCGTCTTCGGCCAGGGCGCGGTCGGGCTCAGCGCGACCATCGCGGCCGGCCGGCTGCGCGGAGCACGCGTCATCGCGGTCGAGCCGGAGATGAAGCGCCAGCGCCTCGCCCTGCGGTTCGGGGCCGACGTGGTGATCGACCCGGCCTACGAGGACACCACCGAGCGGATCCTGGAGCTGACCGGCGGCGCCGGCGCCGACCGCGCGATCATGGCGACGGCCGCGCCCGCCGCCGCGCGGGCCGCCCGCGGGGGGCTGTCCGGGAGCGGGAAGATCACGTACGCCCGCTGCCGGCCGCCGCAGAGCAGCGGGGCGCGGCTCGCGCGGGCGCTGCACCTGATCGGGGACGGGCTGGTGGACCCGACGGTGATCACCACGCACGAGTTCCCGTTCCACCGGGTCGGGGAGGCCTTCGGGCGGCTCGCCGCCAAGGAGCCGGGGATGATCAAGCCGGTGATCATCTTCCCTCGGTCCGACAGCTAGAGCCGGAGCTGGAGCGGCAGAAACAGAGCCGGCGACAGAGACAGCGCCAGAGACAGAGACTGCGGTAGCGACCACGAGGAGATCCGCCCATGACCAGCACCCCCGAAGAGCGCCTCGCCGCCGCCGGTCTGAAGCTGCCGCCGACGCCCTCGCCGGTCGCCGTCTACGTGCCCGCCGTGCAGAGCGGGCACTACGTGTACACCTCCGGCCAGCTCCCGATGGTCGACGGCGCCCTCCCCCTCACCGGGAAGGTCGGCGCCGAGGTCACCCCGGAGCAGGCCAAGGAGCTGGCGCAGCAGTGCGCGCTCAACGCGCTGGCCGCCATCACCTCCGTCGCCGGGGACCTCTCCGCCGTGAAGCGCGTGGTCAAGGTGGTCGGCTTCGTGGCCAGCGACCCGCACTTCACGGGACAGCCCGGCGTGCTCAACGGGGCGAGCGAGCTGCTGGGCACCGCCTTCGGCGACGCGGGCATCCACGCCCGCAGCGCGGTCGGCGTCAGCGTGCTCCCGCTGGACTCCCCCGTCGAGGTGGAGATCCTCGTCGAACTGCACGCTCCGATGGGCCTCTAGGGCGCCGGCCCCCCGTCAGGGGCGGCCGTACCGCCTGCGGGCGCGGCGCTCGTGTCCGGTGAGCCCGCCCCAGATCCCGGAGTTCTCGCCGATCTCCTGGGCGTACTCCAGACAGGCACTGCGGACCGGGCAGGAGAAGCAGATCCGCTTGGCCCGGGCGGCGGAGCCCGAGGCCTCGGAGTAGAAGAGTTCGGCGCACTCCTCGTCGGAGGTGCACCTCGCCTCCTTCCACCAGTCGTCGTCCGGGGCGGGCCGCGGAAGCGCGATCCCCATGGCCGGCACTCTCCTTCACATCGCTGTCTCCTTCCAGGCTGGCAGCGGCGGACGGCATGGATGAGAGCCGTTGGGCACCAGCTGGCAGTGCCGATCGGCCGTAGTGCGGTCCCCGGCCGGGGTGCCGGCAGTCACCGATCCCATGAACCGGAGTCCTCGGGCTCACCCCGATTTCCGTGGAATTACCCCAACGTAAAGGCCTGACCTGCGATTCAGCGGGGAGACGCCGGAAACGTGAACGGGTCGGCGCATGGCAGGCTGGGGCCATGAGGCTGCGTGATCTGCTGTCGTCCGAAGAGGCCCAGGCGCCTGCGGACCCGTGTCTGCTGCGCCTGTTGCGCCTGCCCGGCGGCGAGCGGGACCTGGACCGGCCCGTACTGGGCACGGTGACCATCGACCTGCCCGACCCGGGGCGCTTCGTGTCCCCCGGAGACCTGGTGCTGTCCGGTCTGGCCTGGCACCAGCGGCACCGGCAGGACGCGGGGGACGACCCGTCCGACGCGTTCGTCCGCGTCCTCGTGGAGGCGGGCGCCGTGGCGCTGGGCGCGGGCGAGGCGCGGTTCGGCCACGTCCCCGACGATCTCGTGGAGGCCTGCGCCCGGTACGGGCTGCCGCTGCTCGCGGTGGGCGTGGAGGTGCCGTTCACCTCGGTCACCGAGTACGTGGCGCGCGGCCGGACCGAGGAGCGGATCGGCGGCCTCGCCGCGCTCGTGGACCGGCACCGGCGCTTCAGCACCGACCGACAGGCCGGGGCCGGGGCCGACGCCCTCCTCGAACTGCTGCTGGCCGAGCTGGACATGCGCGCGCACATCCTCTCCCCCACCGGCCGGCAGATCGCGGGCGCGCGGCCGCCGCTGCCGGAGAAGACCGCCTCGGCGCTGGCCGGGCGGTTCCTCGCCGCCGAACGGGCGGGCGACCGGGCACCGCACCACACGGTCGCGCGCGGGACGGCCTTCTCCCTGTTCCCGGTGCGATCGGGCGCCGGGGAAGGGGAGTCCGCTCCCCGTGCGGCGCTGACCGACTGGCTGATCGCCGTCGAGGCCGACAGCTCCGACTGGAACGACGAACGCGTCGACCTGCTGGACCGGCTCGCGCGGCTGGTCGCGGTGGAGCGCGGCGGCCGCGAAACCGACCGCACGATGCGGCGGCGGGCCGCCGAACGGCTGCTGGCGCTGGTCGGCTCGGCCGCCGCCGGGGAGGGCGGGCAGGCGCTGTTCGAGGAAGAGGAGTCGGCGGCCCGGCTCACGGCGGGGGCCGCGGGGGCCTCCGGCGCCGGCGGCCCCGTGGGCCCGGAAGGCCGGCTGCGCTGGCAGGCCGTGTCGGCCCGGCTGGACCCGAAGGGGGTGCACGGGTTTCCCGTAGCGGCGTCCGTGCGCGACCTGTTGGAGGAGGTCCTGCTGCACCCGCGCTGCCTGGGGCCGGACGCGGGAACGCGGATGGCCGTCACGGCGGCCGGCGACGGGGCCGAGGCCGTCGCCTTCGTACTCGTCGGGGCGGGCGCGCTGCTGACCCCCGACGCGGTCGTACGGGTCGCCGGTGGCTCGCTGCCGCGCGGGCTGCGGGCCGGGGAGCGGCTGGCCTTCGGCGTCAGCGACCCGGTGGGCGGGGCCGCGGAGTTGCGGCACGCGCTCGCGCAGGCCCGTAACGCCCGGCAGGTCGCCGCCCCTTCGGAAGCGGTCGCCGCCTGCGGACCGGACGATCTCGCCGCGCACGTCATGTCGCTGCTGCCGCTGATCCCGGCCGACGTCCGGCGGGAGTTCAGCCCCCGGCTGCTGGCCCCGCTGACCGACTACGACCGGCGCTACCGCTCCGACCTGGTGCCCACCCTGCGGTCCTTCCTGGAACACGACGGCTCCTGGGCGCGCTGCGGAGAGGCACTGCACCTGCACGTGAACTCGCTGCGCTACCGGATCAGCCGCATCGAGGCGCTGACCGGGCGCAACCTGAGCCGGCTGGAGGACAAGATGGACTTCGCGGCGGCCCTGCGGATGGGTTGAGGCCGCGGGAGCTGGAGCGAGAGCCGGAGCCGGAGCCGGAGTTCACCCTGGTCGCGGAAGCCCTGCCTGTGGCAGCCTCTCGTCACGCAGGAAGATCACCGGCACGGTATCCAGGGGGATCCGCATGACCCGCCACATCGAGTTCGAGCGATTGCACAACTTCCGTGATCTGGGCGGCTATCGCGCCGAGGACGGCTCCACCGTCGTGTGGGGCGCCCTCTACCGGGCGGACTCGCTCGGCAAGCTCGCGGGCGCCGACTGGGAGCGGTTCCTCGAGCTCGACGTGCGGACGGTCATCGACCTGCGCTACCCCTGGGAGATCGAGGCGAAGGGCCGGATACCGGAGCCCGAGCGGTTCACGTACGCCAACCACAGCATCGAGCACCGGCCGTACGACCAGGCCGAGATCGACCCGGACACCGACCCGTGGCGGTTCCTCGCGGACCGGTTCGCCGAGGTCGCCGAGGACGGGGTGGCGGAGATCCGCGGCGCGATCGAGCTGCTCGCCGAGGGGCCGGGCCCGGCGGTCTTCCACTGCACCTCCGGCAAGGACCGCACCGGCCTGATCGCCGCGCTCGTCCTGACCCTCCTCGGCGTGGACGAGGAGCAGATCCTCGCGGACTTCGCCCTCACCGAGCTGGCGACCGGCCGCCTGACGGCCGACTGGCACGCCACCCACCCGGGCCGCACGATGCGCTGGCCCTCGTACGGCCGTGCGCCCGCCGAGGTCCTGCGCCTGACCCTGGCCGATCTCGCCACCCGCTACGGCTCGGTCCACGCCTACCTCTCGGACGAGATCGGCATCACCCCGGCCACGACGGAGCGGCTGCGGGAGCGGTTCCTCACCCGGTGAGCCCGGACGGCGCGGGCGTCCTCGGCGGCGGCGCCTTAGCGCCGGAGGGCTTCTGCCGGTTGGATGCGGGCCGCGCGCCAGGCGGGGTAGAGGCCGGCGAGGACTCCGGTGAGGAGGCCTAGGAGGGGTGCGGCGGCGACGGTGGCGGGGTGGATGACCGGGGTCCAGTCGCGGAGGACGGCGATGCTGAGGACGGTGAGGGTGCCCAGGGAGGTGCCGACGAGTCCGCCGAGGGCTCCCAAGGCCCCCGATTCGGCGAGGAATTGGGTGGTGATGTGGCGGCCCCTGGCGCCGAGTGCGCGGCGCAGGCCGATTTCGCCGGTGCGTTCCAGGACGGCGACCAGGGTGGTGTTGGCGATGCCGACGGCGCCGATGATCAGGCAGATCCCGGCCAGGATCAGGAAGAGCTCCTGAAGGTCGGAGGTGACCCCGCTGCGCAGGGTGCGGGGGTCCGGTGGCGGTACGGCCTTCAGGTACTCGGGGTGGTCGGGGCGAAGTGCGGTGGGGGCGAGGTGGGCGACTTGCCGGGCGGCGCCGATGTCGGTGGCGATCAGCATGGTGGTGCCGTCGCTTTCGGGCGGGCCCCAGATGTCCTCGGCGGTGGTGCGGGGAACGGTGACCGAGAAGAGGAGGTCCGGCTTGCGTTCCACGTCCTCGATGATTCCGATCACGGCGAAGGGCTCGTCGCCGATGAAGACGGCGGGGCGGGTGTCGAGGGTGGTGATGCCCAGGCGTGCGGCGACAGAGGAGCCGAGGACGGCGACGCGTTGCTTCGTACCGGAGTGGTAGTCGTCGTAGAGGCGGCCCTGGGCCACCGTGGGGACGGCGGCCTGCAGGGCGCCGGGTGACGCGGCGACCACCTCGGCGCTGTCGCCCCCGCTCGTGGTGCCGCCGACCGGCGCGGAGCGGACACTGCCGGCCGTGGCGTCCAGACGGACCGTGTAGAAGACGCCGGCGTGCTGGACCCCGCCCAGGCGCTCGACGCGGAGGTCGGCGTCCGCGGGGAATCCCGGTCCGGCGAAGGGGTTCTTGTTCCGGGCGATGTCTTCGACGGTTACTTCGGTGGCGGTGAGGAGGTTGAAGCGGGCGTCGATCTGGGAGGAGGTGGTGGCGGTGAGGCCGAGGACCGCGACGAAGGTGCCGACTCCAAGGACGGTTCCGAGTGCGGTCAGTGCCGAGCGGGCCGGGCGTTGCAGGATCCCGGCGAAGGCCTCGGAGACGTTGTCGCGGGCGGCGAAGCGGGAGGGCTCGATACGGACGGCGGCCCGGGATGGACGTTGCCGCGTGAGCCGCGCGAGTCGGCGGAGTGGGGGCAGGTTCATGCGGGGGCCTGTTCGCGCAGGATGCCGTCGCGGATGGTGACGGTGCGGCCGCCGTGTGCGGCGACTTCCTGGTCGTGGGTGATGACCAGGACGGTCATTGCGTCGGCGTGGAGTTCGTCGAGGAGGGCCAGGACGGTGTCGGCGTTGGCGGAGTCGAGGTTTCCGGTGGGTTCGTCGCACAGCAGCAGCGATGGGCGGGCGACCAGGGCGCGGGCGATGGCGACGCGTTGGCGTTCGCCGCCGGAGAGCCGGGAGGGCAGGGCGTCGAGGCGGTGGGCGAGCCCGACGCGGGTGAGGGCTTCGCGGGCGCGGGCGGGGCGTTCTTTGCGGGGGATGCCGTTGTAGAGCATGGCGAGGGCGACGTTTTCCAGGGCCGAGCGGTGGGGCAGGAGGTGGAAGGACTGGAAGACGAATCCGATGCGGCGCCCGCGCAGCGCGGTCCTGTCCTTGTCGCCGAGGGCTCCGGTGTCGATGCCGTCGATGAGGTAGTGGCCGGTGGTGGGTGCGTCGAGCAGGCCGGCGATGTTGAGGAACGTCGACTTGCCGGAGCCCGAAGGGCCCACGACCGTGACGAACTCGCCTCGCTGGATGGTGAGATCACACGGCTTCAACGCGGCCACCGGCGGCGGGCCCGGGTAGGTGAGACCCACCTGCCGGAACTCGATCACGGGCGGTACGGCCTCCGGCAGAGGCACGTGCACGGGCGTGACCTCGGCCTTGGCCTTGGCCTTGGCCTTGGCCTTGGCCGCCGGCAGGAGCTCGGCCTTGGCCACCGGCAGGAGCTCAGCCTTGACCACGGGCACAGGCGCGGCCTCGACCACGGCCTCCACCTCTCCCTCCGCCTCCGCCTCCGCCTCCGCCTCGCTGACGCTCTCAGGCGCGGTCCCGTCGGTGGTCCCGGTCATGAACCGCCGCCGCTCTTGCCGCTGTTGGCCTTGGGGCCGGTCTGCTTGTTCGCGACGCCCGGGTTGACTCCGATGACGACCGAGTCGCCGTCCGCGAGGGCGCCGCCCGCGGTGGGCCGGATCTCCACGTAGCCGTCGCCGGTCGTGCCGGGCCGGACCTCGACCCGGCGCTGGGCTCCCGTGCCGTCCACGACGGTGACACTGGTGCGGCCGTCGGTCCCGGCGGAGACAGCGGTCACCGGGACGACCAGCGCGTTCCCGTCGGTCGCCGCGGCCTCCACGGTCAGCCGTACGTCCTGACCCGCGAGTTTGGAGTCCAGCGCGGCGAGGGGGCGTACGAGCATCTCGTACCCGCTCGGACCGCCGGGAGCGGGAGCCTGCTGGCCCTGCCCGTCTCCCTGGCCGCCGTTCGGTGCGGCGGGTGGTGCCGACTGGGTGTCCGCGACCGACAGCACCTCGGCGGCCACCGTGACCCCGCTGACCTCGGAGAGGATCTCGACCTTCTGCCCGGCCCGGACCAGGCCCTTCTGATGCTCGGCAAGTTGACCGCGTACGACGAGCGCGCCCGCGGACAGGGTCATCGCGGCACCGCTGACCGGGGAGCCCGGGCGGACGCTGACCGTGTCCGCACGGGCCGGGAAGGACTCCAGGAAGACGACCTCACCGGCCGGAACCATCGGGCCCGCCGCCGCCCGGGCCTCGGCGAGACGCTCACGGGCCTTGGCCAGGTCCTCCTGAGCGCGTGCCACGGCACGGGCAGCCTCCTGACCGGCCCCCTTGCCACCAGCGGAGCCCGTGGCGCCAGCGGTGCCGGAGGTCCCTGCGGTCCCAGCCGTCCCTGCGGTCCCAGCCGCCCCTGAAGTTCCCGAAGTCCCCTTGCCGCCGGCGGTGCTCGTACCGCCGTCCGTCGTATCGGTGTCACCCGTACGGGACTTGGCAGCCGCCTTGGCGTCTTCCAGGGACCGTTCGGCCGAAGTGACCGCGTCCTCGGCGGACTTCACGGCCTCGCCGCGGTCGGCCACCGCGGGCAGCGGGTCGTAGCCGATGGACTTGTAGAAGGAGGCCAGCGCCGCCTTCGTCCCCGCGCCGAAGGTGCCCGCCTTGTCGGAGCCCCTGCCGTAACCCAGCCCGGCGAGGGCCTTCTGGAGCTGCTTCACATCGTCACCGGTGGCACCCGGCTTCAGGTCCCGGTACACCGGCAGCGCGCCGGGCAACGCGAAGACCGGGCGCCCGGACACCTCCAGGAACACCTTGCCCGCCGGCACCGGATCGCCCGGACGAACGGCCACCTTGGTGACCACGGCAGGGCCGGAACCCTCCCCGCCCGCCACCGTCGGGGTGACCTGAACCGCCTGGGCGGAGGTGACCGTCCCGCGCACGATCACGGTGTCACGCAACACCCGCTTCTCCACCCGCGCGACGAGCACGTCCATCGGCGGCGGACCCGCCTCGGCAGCCGCCTGCGCCGGCGACTTGATCACCAGCGAAGCGGCGACACCTGCCGCGGAAAGCAGTACGGCCCCCACCGCCACGGCCGCCACCCACTTGCGACGCCGGGACAGACCGGCGGAGGGCTCAGCGCTTCCGGACTCCCGGGCGGGCTCTACGAGCCCTGCACGTTCGGCGGCCGGTTCGAGGGCCCGTATGTCGCCCTTCATTCGGCGTTCGGCCCGCCGGCCGACGGCGCGGAGACGTCAGTGCACTTCTGCATCGAGAGGAAAAAGCCGGCCGGCTCCGGATCGACCGCTCCCGCGCCCTGCCTGGATTGCGCGACAGAACCGGAAAGCGAAGAGGGATTTGCATCCGAGCGGCCGGAAAGCGGAAAGGCAGCCGCCCCCCGCGGTGGGGCGACTACGGATGAACCCCGTCGAAACGGCACAGCAGACCTCCTGGGACATCTTGCGATCACGGCCACCATAAACCGAGAACAGATCAACCAACCTGCGCTCAGGGACAGTTGCGATGGCCATGGCGCGTGATTGACTCCAAGATGTCGGGCTTTGCCCACAGCGGCAGAACCCCACCCATCCGAGAACCGCAATTGCCCAATCAAAAGGACGGCCTCGAAGCTCCGCAATAGACTTGTCGGCCACAAATGACCGCCGGGGCAGCGCGGGACAGGCCGGGGCGGGGCAGGGCGGGGCGGGCCGGGACAGGGCGGGACGGGGCGGGACGGGGCGGGGCGACTATCGGCCGGGTCAGGCCCGCTTCTCGGCGTCGATCTCGGCGATCAGGCCCTCGATGAGGCCCTTGATCTCGTCGCGGATGGGGCGGACGGCCTCGACGCCCTGGCCGGCCGGGTCTTCGAGCTGCCAGTCGAGGTAGGTCTTGCCGGGGAAGTACGGGCAGGCGTCGCCGCAGCCCATGGTGATGATGTAGTCCGAAGCCTGGGCGGCCTCGGGGGTCAGCACCTTCGGCTTCTGGTCGGAGATGTCGATGCCCAGCTCGGCCATGGCGGCGACGGCCGAGGGGTTGATCCGCTCGCCGGGTACGGAGCCTGCGGAGCGGACCTCGACGCGGTCACCCGCGAGGTGGCGCAGGAACCCGGCCGCCATCTGCGAGCGGCCCGCGTTGTGGATGCAGACGAACAGCACGGACGCGAGCGGGGCGGAGGACATCGGTTCTTCCTTCGTCGGCAGGGTCTACCGGGCCGTCCATCGCGCCCGGGCGGCAATGACTCAGCCCGGACTGGTATCAGCCCAAGCTGATGTGACAGTATCAGCACATGATGACGTCAGTCGACACTGAACTGATCCGAGTCCTGGCCGACCCCCTCAGGCTTCAGATCGTGACCCTGCTCTCCCGCGAGACGCTGTGCACCACGCACCTCGTGGAGGAGACCGGCGCCAAGCAGACCAACCTCTCCAACCACCTGAAGGTGCTCAGGGAGGCCGGGGTCGTGGACACCGAACCGTGCGGCCGCTTCGTCTACTACAGACTCCGCCCGGAAGTCATCGAGGCCATCGCCGGTCAGTTCACCGACCTCGCGCAGGCCGCACGTGCCACCTCCGAAGCGAACATCAAGCGGTCCTGCCCGTAGCCCGCTTGGTTTCCCCCTCACCTGCCCGAGGAGAACCCGCCTTGACCGCCACCGAGCCCGTCGGCCCCGTACCCGCAGCGGCATCCGCGATACCCGCCGACGCGCCGCCCCAGCCCGTACCCGGCGCGACCCCGCCCGCCGCTCCGCTGGTGGCCCGGGCCGCCGCCGAACTCGTCGGGACGGCCGCGCTGGTCGCGGTCGTCGTCGGGTCCGGCATCCAGGCGACGAAGCTCACCCAGGACGTGGCCCTGCAGCTGCTGGCCAACTCCACCGCCACCGTCTTCGGCCTCGGCGTCCTCATCACCCTCCTCGGCCCGGTCTCCGGCGCCCACTTCAACCCGGCGGTCAGCCTCGCCGAGTGGTGGACCGGCCGGCGTAGCGGCATGGGCGTCACCGCCCGCGAGCTGGCCGTCTACGTGCCCGCCCAGATCGCCGGCGCCATCGCGGGCGCGGTCCTCGCCGACGCGATGTTCGGCGAGCCGCTGGTGAAGTGGTCCACCCACGACCGCTCCGCCGGGAACCTCCTCCTCGGCGAACTCGTCGCCACCGCCGGGCTGATCCTGCTGATCTTCGGCCTGGCGCGGACGGACCGGCTGCGCTTCGCGCCCGTCGCCGTGGCCTCGTACATCGGCGCCGCGTACTGGTTCACCTCCTCCACCTCCTTCGCCAACCCCGCCGTCACCATCGGCCGCGCCTTCACCGACACCTTCGCGGGCATCGCCCCCGCCTCCGTACCGGCGTTCGTGGGCGTACAGCTCGTGGGTGCGGTCGTGGGTGCGGTCGTGGGCCTGGCCCTGGTCGCGGTCATCTTCATGCGCGGCAGGACGGACGACGGGTCACCCTCCGCCTGACGCAGCACGCGGGCGCGGTCGCGGACTCGGTCGCGGTCGCGGACGCGGACGCGGTGGTGGTCGGCGGCGGTCAGTCCGGGCTCTCCGCCGGCTACCCCTGCCGGTGGGCGGGCATGAGGTCGGTCTTGGGGCTGCACGGGGGGCCGGGCGGTCGGCCCGAAGCCTTCAGTCGATCCGCGGGCTGCGGCGCTCCAGCATGACGACGTCGCGCCACACGCCGTGGTGGCGGCCGATGCGCTGGCGGGTGCCGATGACGCGGAAGCCGGCCCGCTGGTGCAGGGCCAGGCTCGCGGTGTTCTCGGGGAAGATCCCGCACTGGATCGTCCAGATACCCGCCGCCTCGGTCGAGGCGATCAGCGCGTCCAGCAGGGCGCGGGCCACACCGCGGCCCCGGGCGCCGGGGTGGACGTAGACGGAGTGCTCGACCACGCCCGCGTAGGCGCACCGGTCGGAGACCTTGGAGGTGGCCAGCCAGCCGAGCAGTTTCCCGTCCGCGTCGACTGCCGCGAAGCGGTGTTCGGGCAGCTTCCCCGCGTCGAAGGCCTCCCAGGTGGGGGCCTCGGTCTCGAAGGTGGCATTGCCCTCGTCGATCCCGGCTCGGTAGATCGCCAGAACCTCGTCCGCGTACGCCCCGGTCAGGGGCTCGATGCGCATGCTCACACCCCACCGGCCCGGGTCAGCAGGGCGCCCATGGCGGCGAGGACGGCGGGCTCCACCCGGTAGTAGACCCAGGTACCGCGCCGCTCGGAGGAGAGCAGACCGGCGTCCTTCAACTTCTTCAGGTGGTGCGAGACCGTCGGCTGCGAAACGCCCACATCGGAGATGTCGCACACGCAGGCCTCCCCGCCCTCGTGCGAGGCGACGGCCGAGAACAGCCGCAGGCGCACGGGATCGCCCAGCGCCTTGAACATCACCGCGGTCCGCTCGGCCTCCTCGGCCGTCAGCGGGCGCTCCGTCAGCGGCGGGCAGCAGGGCGCGGCGGCGTCCGGTTCCAGCAGGGGCAAGACCTTCGAAGGGGGCATGTCTGCATCATCCCCAGAAAATAGATGGATGTCTATGTTGACGGACGTCGATATGGGGTGTCAGTCTTGGGGCGTCAGGACATCGACAAACGTCAAAGCAGCGGCGTCGCAGTCGGACGACGTACTTGAACGACGCAGTCGGACGCAGTCGGAAGTAGCCGGAAGTAGTCAGGGGAGCCCGCCATGAACGCATCCACCGAAGCCCTGCCCGTCGTCGTGATCGGAGCCGGTCCGATCGGCCTCGCGGCCGCGGCGCGGCTCGTCGAGCGGGACATCGAGCCCCTCGTGCTGGAGGCGGGCCCCGCCGCGGGGTCCGCGGTCCGTCAGTGGGCCCACGTACGCCTCTTCTCCACCTGGGCCGAGGTCGTCGACCCGGCCGCGGAGAAGCTCCTCGCCCCGACCGGCTGGGTCGAGCCCGACCCCGCCGGCTACCCCTCCGGCGGCGACTGGGCCGAGCTCTACCTCCAGCCCCTGGCCGACGCCCTCGGCGACCGCGTCCGCTACGGAGCGACCGTCACCGGGGTCTCCCGTACCGGCCGGGACCGGATCGTCGACGCGGACCGCGAGGCCCAGCCCTTCGTCATCCACTACACCGCGGCCGACGGCACCGAGGCCCGCGTCTTCGCCCGCGCCGTCATCGACGCCTCCGGCACCTGGTCCACCCCCGGCCCGGCCGGCGGCAGCGGCCTGCCCGCCCTCGGCGAGAAGAGCGCGGCCGACCGCATCACGTACCGCGTCCCGGACCTCAAGGACCCCGCCGTCCGCGCCCGCCACGCCGGCAGGCGCACCGCCGTCATCGGCTCCGGAGCCTCCGCCTTCACCGCGCTCGCCCACCTCGCCGACCTCGCGAAGGAGGAGCCCGGCACCCATGCCGCCTGGATCCTGCGCCGCGGCATCTCCGGCTCCACCTTCGGCGGCGGCACGGCCGACCAGCTGCCCGCCCGCGGCGCCCTCGGCCTCGCCGCCAAGTCCGCAGTCGACGACGGCCACGCCGACGCGGTCACCGGCTTCCGCACCGAAGCCGTCGAACGCGACTCCGACGGCCGCCTCATCCTCGTCGGCGAGGACGGCCGCCGCCTGGACCCGGTCGACGAGGTCATCGTCCTGACCGGCCTCCGCCCCGACCTCACGTTCCTCGACGAGCTGCGCCTCGGCCTCGACGAACGCCTCCAGGCCCCCACCGCGCTCGCCCCGCTGATCGACCCCAACCAGCACTCCTGCGGCACCGTCTACCCGCACGGCGCGAGCGAGCTCTCCCACCCGGAGAAGGACCTCTACCTCGCCGGCATGAAGTCCTACGGCCGCGCCCCGACCTTCCTCGCCATGACCGGCTACGAACAGGTCCGCTCCATCGCCGCCGCCCTCGCAGGCGACCAAGACGCCGCAGCACGCGTCGAACTCACCCTCCCCGAAACCGGAGTCTGCGGCGGAGCGGGCCTCTTCGACCAGCCCCAGGCGACCGAGGAGACCAGCGGAGGCTGCTGCGGAGCCCCGGCCACCCTCACCATCGGCGCCCCCACCTCCTCCGGCGGCTGCTGACCCAGGTGACCGACACCAAGCCGACGTGGCCGCGACCGGGACGGGGGTCCGGCCGCGGCCCCGCGGCGCCCTCCCGGCCCTCCGCGCCACTCAGATCACGAGCCGGGGCATCGTCTCCTACGCCTTCGCCTTCCCCGTCTACTTGGGCAACTCGTCCAACCTTGAACGGATTGGGGACTGCCTTCCGTGGCGGACCGTCAGATGACGTCGGCGGGCATGACGTGCCGGGCAGGGTGCGTCGAGGTGATCAGCCGCCGGCGCGAGCAGTTCCGGGGCGGCGGACAGGTACCCGTAGGTGCGCTCAGGGACGGGCCAGGCAGATCTACCCTCGCGGCAGCATGTTCTGCACGTCGGCGCGGTGCGGTACCGGCCCAGGAGCGTGGCGACGTACGGAACGAACGCCGCCCTGCTGAACCACATCGGGTTCGCCTGGCTCGGCAACTCCGCCACTCGAGCCATGAACCCCATCGCCCCCGCGGCCTGGCGCCCCCGCCCCCGACCTCCACCGTCTGGGAACGCGTGGAGCCCCTCCATCTCGGATGCGGATCAAGCACCACCCGCTACACTGACCGCGGCGACCCGGCCTCACAGCCAGGTCTCCGCAGCCTGCCGGTAAGCTCGTCTGGATCATCGTGTCCACCTGGACCGACTTTCAGACACGGTTTCCGGCAGATCCCCGCCTTCGTGGGGCTTGCAGGAAACTCTAAAAGCCCAGGTCAGGGCCTCCCCGCGGAAGCTGCCTAAAACGCTCCGCTCGCCTTCTCGGAACGCATTGCGCATCGTCGCAGCTCAGAGGCATGTTGGTGGATCCCTCGGACTCCCTTGATTTCGGCCGCTGAATGGCGGGCTGCCTCGGCTTTCGTATCCGTTCTCCAGAGCAACGCCGCTGCCGACGCGCAGGCCCGTCTCCCGGACTCTGCGCTGTGGCGCTCTGATCCCGAGGGGTCAGGATTGAAGGCCCCAAAACGCCTCCACTGGTTCTGGAAACGCGGACGACTGAGCAGACCAGCCGGCTGGTGGCCATCGCGCGCAGCAGAGAAGCGATACCCGTCCGAAGGTCGCGGCCGATCCACCCTTCAGCAGCCCACCCCCTGCCCTGAGGGAGTGTGCTGCCTGCCGACTACACCGAAGAGTGGCTGCTGCGACGACCCCCTTAAGACGTTGGCCCACTCAATGCCGAGGTCACGGCCGAAGCCCAGCGTCTGGCACGTGCTCGGCCTGGCCACAACCGAGGTTCGTAGCGATCGAGCCCTGAACAAGCGGTCGTCAACAAAGGCAGGGCAGGACAGTTCTTTCACGTCCGGGACCGGCTACATGAATGGGAGAATCGTTCCATGCCGGATCTCTCGCCTTCAAACGACTCGGACGCCAGGACTTTCCCTCTCGACACCAGCGTCATCCCGCTCGGTGAGCGCGCCCTGCGGGGCGTTCTTAACCACGTGGTCGCTGTCGGCGACGAGGCCGAGGCGACCTACCTCGAGGTGAAGAGCCCTCTCGACATGAACAGCAAGGCGACCGCGGCCAAGATCGCAAAGTTTCTCCTGGGCGCAGCGAACCGGCGTCCGGGCGAGGCGGCCCGACACTTTCACGGCTACGCGGTCCTGGTCATCGGCGCACAGAAGAACGGCGCTCCCGGCGTACCGCGCGGAACCGAGGCCCACGAGCTCGAGGACAGGCTCCGCCCCTACCTCGGACCCCAGTTCCCGGCCTTCGAGTTCGGCCGCATCGGCGTCGACTCCGACCGCGAGGTCCTGTTCGTCATCGCCCAGCCGCCGGAGGATGGCCAGACGATCTTCCCGTGTCACAAGAGCTATCAGGGTGAGGACCGCCGCGACAACCTCGAGGACGGCGCGATCTACGTGCGAGGCATCAGTAACACCCGGCCCGCACGCTCCGGAGAGGTCCTCACCCTCGTCGAGCGCGCCCGCCGGGGCGGGAAGCCACCGATTGACCTCGAGGTACAACTGCTCGGCCCGATCTGCAGGGTCGACCGCGTGGACGAGATCCTCGAGAATCTTCGCCGCTACGAAGAAGAGAAGTTCACTAAGCAGCCGACACCGGCTGAAGTCACCGTCGCCTCGATACCGTTCAGATTGACGCCCAACTTCTTCCGCAGCCCGGAACTGTCGACGGAGGACCGGGAGCAGGCGCTCGCCGCATGGCAGAGCAAGAAGGTCGAACACATCGCTGAGGCTCGGGAGCACTTCCTAGGCGTCGGGTTGCCGGGTGCTGGCGTACAGGTGGTCAGCCGCCATCGTTTCGTGGCCAAGCCGCAGCTGATCCTGACGTTCCATAACTGCGAGGTGCTGGACTATCTCGACCCGGACGACGCCGACTTCGAGAAGACCGTCGAACCAGTGCTGCGGCCGCACGATCCGTTCTCGCCAAGCCTCGACTACTCGACTATCCGAGCCCTCCCACGGGACTATCCCGTGACCTGGAGCACCCACGGCGAGGACGCTGAAGTTGTGCTCGCTCCGGAGTCGTTCCGCCCGAACGTACCCTGGACCAGCGACCAAGACGACTACGTGATCATCTCGCAAGATCCCCAGGCCAGCTCGGTGGAGGTCTCGTGGAAACTTACCGAGGACGGCAACGACGCGGTGACTAGTGGTGAGCTCCGGGTACCCACCGATCCCCTCATCGACGCGGCCGACCTGTTCGAGTCGGTCTTCCTCAGCGCGGACTAGGTGTGTTGTTCGATACCGGGCGAGGGGAGACCATGGATCTCTCGCAACCGCTGAGCTGCAGCCTCACCCTCGAATTCTGTTAACGCAGTACATAGACGTCCAATGACGAATTGCTTGGCATCGGGCTTCAGCTTCCCGTACCACTCCTCGAGCAGATGTGCCGTTTGCACCCACGTAGCACCCGGGGCAAACGAAGCCACTTGCCCAGCAACAATGGGGACGATCTTGATCGTCTCCGCGTTGACCGTCTCCGGTGATTCGAGCAACAGCTGTGCAAGGAGAAGCGTCGGGTCCGTGCGCAGCTGATCACGGTACGCCACCGCCTGGGCCACCCGCAGTTGCTTGATCTCCGAGTCCGTGCGCGCGTGTGCCCGGAGGCGCATCTGGGCGTGGGCGGCATGCAGGTCCTCAGGGCCGACGTGTACGCGCACGGTGGCCCATCGCACCCGCACCCCCTCGTCGGGCAGCACCGCTTCCCTACCGAAGCGCGCGTTCGCGCGATGTTGGAGTTCGGCGTAATCAAGGATGGGGCAGTCAGCCGCCAGCCGTGTGAACTCGCCGATCACATGGCACGATGCAACGGCTCCCGGATTGTGGTGACGGACTCGGCTTCTCTGCCATCGGCCTTCTATGAGGACATCAAAGCGGAATCCGTCATCTGCGCTCGCGACAGTGAAGCTGGCCGAGAACACTCCCCGCTTGGTTGGCCGACCCCAGAATCTAAGCACTCGCCGGTTCTCCCTCCCTTTCCCGGCCCGGCGCACGCGGATCGGCGGCCTCCACGCTTCGTACCAGTGCAGCACGGAACCTACTGCGCCCTTCCCAATCCAGCGCCTCCCCGCGAATCAACCAGTGCTCAGCCAGTCGATAGAGGTTCAGGACGCGTCGGCCCCGCAGATGATCACCGTGGGTCTCGTGAACTGCACGCGCGAACGTGGCCGCAATCCGATCTGCTGCGTCGTCTCCCGTTGCCGCAGCGGCGTCCAACCACACGGCACAAGCTCGCCGGCCAAGCGCAGTGGGCTCCTCCGCCTCCAGAGCGGTTCGCCAGCCACGGATCACCCAGTCTGGAACAACCCCTCCCTCCGGGGTGCTCAGCAGAGCTGGTTGACCAGAATCGTCATGTTGCAGTGCCAGATTCATGAAAGCGCTCGCAGCAGAGCGCTGCAGGCCGTGGTGATCACTGGCGAACCAGGAATCGAGGGTCTTACGCACTTGGGGACGCAGCTCGTCCTCCTCCCAGAGCGCGTTGAGGGCCGTCCCGACGGCCTCCGCAACGCCGTCCTTCTGCGAGACGGCGAGGTCACCCAATCGGCGCAACATCAGCCCGGGGTGAGCAGAAACGAGAGTCTGAAATACACGGGCAAGTGTCCGCAGGAGATGAGCACTGCTCTCCTCGCTCGAGGCCCACCTGGTAGTTGCGTTCCGGGTGAGCTGGCCAACCTCTGGGTCGAGAATGGCAGCGACCAAGAGATCGTGTGCGTGCCCAACGAGGCCGCCGTCCTGCGACCAGTCTTCAGCCACTCCGTACAGCAACTTCGTCTGCCTGGATGCCTGGGCGTGGCGGAGAGCCCACGGGACCATACGCTGTGCGAGACGCGCCTGCTGGTCCGGCTGGAGGCCCAAGCACAGTTTGGCCGTCCACTTCGTGAACGGCCCGATAAGTTCTGGTCGGTCCCGCCAGAAGTAGCGGACCACAGCCTCGGCGAAGCCAGGCCCAGGGAACCGCAGATTGCCGTCAGGCAGAGGTATCGCATCGATCTGGCGCGCCAGCTGAATCAGACCGGGTCCCTGTTGCCCTGTCAGCCGAGGCCCCTCGTTCCTCTCACCAAGGGCATGCCCCAGGGAGGTGATCCTGTCGTGGACGTTCTCGATGGGTGCGCCGTCGTAGACCGAAGCCAGCAGCAAGTAGTTGCGGTCATAGCTGGTTCGGCCGGGCTCGGAGTGCCATTTCCACAGGACATCCATCCAGCCGGCGACTGCGTTTGCGACAGCCTGCACGACCTTGTCGAACCCGTCAGAGCCTCGTTCAGTGCTGCGCCCTGTGGCGGACCTGTACTGGGACTCGGCGCGTACCAAGGTCTGGGCCCATTCCTTCACCTGACCAGGGCGCAACTGGGGTAAGTCCTTGCAGAGACGATGGTCTTCAGCCCAAGACGGCGGGTCGACGATCCCTGCCGTCTCCAGGTACTTCGAGAAGAGCTCGATCGCATCTGGCGCCGCGGGAATCTTTGCGAGGCCGCCGGCACCGTTCCCGATCCGAGCCCATAGCTCTGCGCCCACCAGAACGATCAGGTAGGAGTCGTCATCACGTAAGTCGTCGGCTTGCTGTAGTTCCAGGCCAAAGTCGCAGCTGGCAGGGACACTTTCCTCAGTCTCACGCAGGTCCAGGATCCACCCGGTGCGCTTGTTTCCTCTGAGACCCTCCATGCTGAAGCTGTCCCCGACTTCTCGACGGACCCGCCGCAGAGTCAGGGGCTCACCTTGAACGTTGGTCAGCAGCTGCAGTGCCGAAGTCCAGCGGCCACTGCCAAGGTGGTCCGCGACGAGCACGGCGACACGGTTGTCCTTCAGGACCTGGGCGACCTCCCCCTCATTCCCAATGGGTAGGTAGTCCGCTAGCTCTCGAGCCACCGATTCTGCGCGCAGGGGCGCACCGCTGTGGCGCTGCACTGCTTCGAAGAGCTGACCGATCATGGTGCCGTGATTGGCATCCGAGTGCACGCTGGCGTACGGGCCGCTACGGAGAGCCGCCGCCGCTGGGACCGGATCCGTTTCGACTTCGGCTTGGATCGGTGTTGCGTTGGTAGCTGAGGGCGAGGCCGGAAGTTCCACGATGTCGTCGACTGCGACAGAGATGGGGGTGCTGGATGCCAGCTCCTCCGCCAACCCTGCCGAATCCGAGGGCACAGGGGGGACGGCAGTGTCATCCACAGTGCCACCGTTCAAGCCGGGGCCGAGTGTCTTCCCTCGCCCGTCGGCGCTCGGTTCCTGCACGTACTCAGTAGCGGGCTCAGCCATGCGCGGACTCCTCTTAGCTGGTCGGGAAGGGAAGTCAGAGGCGGGATCGGGCCTTCACACGCGGCCGTCGATGATGGGCGCCTTCATCCCGATGACCTTTCCCCCGGCTTCCACGTTCCTCGCCCTGATAGTGCTCGTCACGGAGCCGCGAATGGCCTCCTCCGCCTCGATACCCGTCACCTCACCGGCCACCGTGTCGTAGTGCTGAGCACTCACGGGGCCAGTCTGCTCACGAGCCTCGCCCGCGAAGGTGAACCGCTGGCCGTAGACGTCTTCTAGGGCCACACGCACCTGCCCAAGGGTCCGCATAAGCACAGCATTCTCGACAGTGAGTTGGGGGGAGTCGCGCTGATACTGGGCCATTCCGAGCGCATAAGCCTCTAGCACCTCAAGCCGAGCCTCAAGCCGCTCCGAGTCAGCTCGAAGCGGCAGCTCCAGCTCGCCCACCAGTTCGGCGGGTACCTCCGGGTCCGCTTCCGCCTCCACCGTTCCGCCAGAGCGGCGACGCGACAGGACCGCGTCCAGCCTCTGCCCGAGGAACGCGAACGCCGCCGGCAGCGCACTGCTTGCGACCATGGAAAAATCCGCACCATCCAGCATGAAGCCCCACCCTCGCAGACCTGAACACATCCGAAACGAGACAAGGAGCTATTCATACCTTCACGGAACGAAGGCGTATGCCGATTCAAACAACCCTGGCTTAAATAGGACCAGAAGTGAACATCTAGCCGACCTTCGAAAAGATACTCGATTACTTTCGAGCGACACCGCCGCGCAACTATTGTGACTCGCGAGGCGGGGGCGCCACCTCAGGGAGCCCGGGCTCTCGAGCTGAATGAGCCCGGTGCCCGTGTGCACGAAAGACCAGCTCATCTGGGCATCTCAGGACCCGCGAAGCCCGCCAGGCCACGTCGAACGTCATGGTCCAGTGCGATTTCTGGATCATGCGTAGCGCTCTCAAACTAATGATCGGAGAGAGGATGAGCCGAGTCGCCGTTAAATTCACGTGCCGAGTGTGCCACCCGAAGCGGAGTTACTCGACCTGAACTTCCAGCCAACATCGCCCGCAACTGAAACCACACAAGTTAACAGGCGGCACAAAAACCGCAGCAGCCACTCGGAGATTGCCCGCACAGTCATTCATCGGACGTGGCGGCATTCTCGAACAATCGCGCTACCAAGTTTTGAACGCATACGAGATCTCTGGCTCGGAGACCGACATAGGGGTCTGGCTGGATCAGCACGGTTGCGCAACCTTGGGCTGTCCGATCTGCGGCCCAGATGTGGTCGAGGGCGGTGAAGTCGTCGTCGACCCAGACGACTGGGGCCGTGCCGAGCCAGGCATCGACGTGGTCGCGTTTCCAGAGGTAGCCGTTGGGGTGGCTGGTGGTGATCTGCGGGCGGGGGAGGTCGAGGTAGGAGAAGTCGGGTAGGTCCAGGAGCGGCCCGATGATCGTGGTGGCGTCCTTGCGCCAGCTCGTGCACCACACCGGGGTGACGAGGCCACTGGTCAGGAGGCTGGTGAGCAGCGGGCCGTGGTTGGGGTTGAGCCAGATGGGGACGGGGTCGTCGAGGTGCCGGCCGGCGGGTACGACGGTGTGGCGGACGTGGGTGGATGGGGTGCTGCCGTCTGCGGCCGGGAAGGGTATGAGGACGCCGTCGATGTCCAGGAGCAGGTAGGGCAGAGCCATTGGTGCCTCCGGGGTCAGCGTTTGCGGGCGGTGATCAGGAGGGTGGTGGGCCACGGGTCGTGGAGCGGGTGGCGGAGGTCCAGCACCGAGGTGATGCGCAGGCCGGTGCTGGTGAGGTGGGTTCCCCAGCGGTGGGTGTCGAACTCCCATCGGGCAAGGGGCAGTCGGGTGCGGTCGGGCATGGTGACGTAGTCCTCGCGTGGACGGTTGTCCGTGGATGGATGTCTTCCCGCCCGTGCGGGTGAGGGACGGAGAAGGCCAGGACACCGCCCGGTGCGAGGCGGCGGGAGATCTCGGGCAGCAGGAGTTCGGGGGCTACGAGGCCGACTGCGCCGAAGACCGAGTAGACGGCGTCGAGGGTCTGGCCGGTGGCCTGCAGGTGGTGCAGCGCGTGGCCCGCGGCGAAGGCGACGCCGTCGATGTGGCCGTAGTGGGAGCGGGCGCGGCGTATCTGGAGGCCGACGAGGTCCACGCCGGTGGCGCGGGCATGGTGGTGTTGGGCGAGGTGGGCAATGTTGTGGCCGGGTCCGCAGCCGAGCTCCAGGATGTGCTTGCGGCGCAGGTCCGGGCCGAGGATCTCGGCGCCGGGGCCCAGGCCCGGGTGGGTGCTCCACTCCATCCGGGCCGGTGCGATGAGGGCGTGCGCCGGGGTGGTGGCGAGGCGCTGGGCCGCATGGGCGTACCAAGGGGAGACCTGGGCGAGCACCTAGACCTCCAGGAGCTGGACCACGTCGTTGAGGTGGCGGCGGACGACGGGGATGTACGCGGGGTCCTTGGCCGGGTCGTTGATCCATCGGATGGCCTGCTCCATGAACCACTCCACGGCCCACATGCGGTGCCAGCCCAGGGCCCATGCCTCGGCGGCCAGGCCGCCCCGGGAGGCGAGGGCGTCTTCGTGGCCGCCTGCGACGACGTACTGCTCCAGGAAGATCCGCAGCCGGACGGGGCTCGATGCTTCGGTGGTGCCGTGATAGGAGGCGAGGTCGATCAGGCCGGGGCCGGTGAAGGCGCGGGCGAAGTCGAGGAGGTGCCAGCCGTTCTCCCCGATGTGGATGCTCGTGGGGTGGAACTCGGAGTGGACCCAGCCGAACGGGTCGAGCGTCGCGCCTTGGGCGCGGGCCTCGGCTGCCGTGGAGATCTTCCCCAGAGCTGTCTCGATGTCGTCGCAGTCCGTCCAGCGGTGGGCCTTCCGCAGCCGCTGGAGGTGATCGAGGGCCTGGCTGGGCAGGGCGGCAAGGCCCGCGCCGTCGAGGAGTGGCAGGCCGCCTGTCGGCCGGGCGGCGTGGAGCATGACGGCGGCGGCCACGCCATCGAGGTCGTCGGCATCCCGCACGGGCGTGCCGAGGTCGTCCATGAGCATTCCGAGCCACTTGTCCCGCATGGCGATGGCGTGGAGGTCGGGGACCGGCAGGCCCCGCTGGCGGGCCACCCGCAGGGCCTGGGCCTCGCGGTCGAAAGGCTCCTTGGCGTACTTGAAGACGGCCGTGGTTCCGTCGGGGAAAGTGACGCGTTCGACGCCGGACATGCCCCAGACGCGGATCTCGGCACGTTCAGGAAGTAGCTTGCCGACGAGGGCGCACAGGTCATCCAGCAGGGCGGCGGTCAGGCTCTGATCCATGGGGTGACTCCAGAGGGCTCGTGGGCTCCGGGGCGGGCGGGCTGCCGCGCTCGCCCCCCCCGGAGCCGTGTACGGGGTTGGGGTTACTCGGCCACGGTCACGCGGTGGGCGTAGACCTGTTCGATCCAGCCCGCCTTGAACACGGCCAAGTCGTCGCGGAAGTTCGCCATCGAGGCACCGTAGGGCGCGACGACCCCTCCGGTTTGGTCCGGGACGGACTGGCAGCCGTGCACGAGGCGGCCGCCGAGGGCGGCGTGGGCCTTGATGGACTCGATGCGGCGGTGCTCGTTGAACCAGCCGCCGTGGTAGACCTCGTCCAGCATTCCGCCCATCTCGTCGTTCAGGTCGAAGACGACGGAGGTGGCGGCGGGGAAGAACCAGCACGGGCCGACGTTGGAGATGTGGCCATCGAGCTCGACCTTGTTGAGCGCCATCAGGGTGGCCGCCTCGCGCAGCATGCGCAGGTGGTCGCCGGTGATCTGCGGCAGGCCGAGGCCGGCCAGGTGCTCCTCGCGGAAGAGGTACGAGTAGACCCCGTACGCCGTCGTCAGCACGCGGGCGGCGTCGGAGGTGGACTCGCCGTGGTTCTTTATGAAGTCGAGTGCGAGCTGCTCGACCGTGCTCTCGGTCGTCTCGTCCACATCGAGGAGCTGGGACTTGACCAGCTCCCAGTCGGCGACGAGCCAGGTGTGGGACTCGAAGCGGAAGAAGTACTCGGCCGGGTCGATGGTGATGCGCCGGCCGTCCACGTGGATGCCGGGCAGTCGGCTCCAGCGCGGGTCGAAGGCGTCGGGCAGCTCGACCGTGATGGTCGCGGTGTCGATGGTGGTCACTGTGTCTCCGTCTCTGATCGTCCGGGGCCGGGGCATAGGAATGCCCGAGCCCGGTAGGGCGTACGGAACTTGGGGGCCGTCCGGCCCGAGAGTGGGGCGGCTGTCGATAAGTGAACCGCCCGCTACGCAGAGTGGGTACGGTGTGGCTGAGGCCAAGCGGTATACGCGGTTTACAGCTCCGGAGCGGAGGAGATCGTGCCAGCGCCGACCAGTGCCAACTCCAGCCTGCGCGACACGATCAACGCCGCCGGATGCACGTACGAGGCACTCGCCAAGGACGTACGCCGCATCGCCGCCGAGAACGGGGAGCTACTCCAGACCAACAAATCCGCCGTCTCCCACTGGGCGAGCGGCACCCGCGTCCCCTCCGGCCAGGCGGGCCAGTACCTTGCCGAAGCCCTCTCACGCAGGCTCGACCGTGTCGTCACCCAGAGGGAGATCGGCTTCCAACAGACCGATACCGAGCCGTCCGGCGATGGGGACCCGGTCACTGCCGTCACGAACCTCGGCCGGGCGGATGTCGAACGCAGCCGCTTCCTCGCCATCGCCGCCTTCACCACGGCCGGCGTCGCCATGCCGCTCCTGCACGACCACGAGGCCACCTCGCGGATGCTCCGCGCCCGCACCCCGGGCTCCCGCGTCGGTGGCGAGGACATCGACGTCGTCCGGCAGATCACGGCGGCCTTCAGCGCCGCCGACGAGCGCCTCGGAGGCGGCCACGGCCTGACCACCGTCACCGCCTACCTCGCCGACACCGCAGCCCCCATGCTGCGGGGCCGCTTTCCCTCCGAAGCGTTACGCCAGGCCGCCTTCGGCGCGGTCGCGGAGCTGGCCTACCTCGCCGGGTGGAAGCATCACGACCTCGGCCACGAGGGCGCCGCCCAACGCTACTACCAGGTCGGCTACCAGCTCGCCTGCGAAGCCGATCCCCACGGCCATGCCGCCTGGATGATGCGCGCCCTCGCCCACCAGTCCCTCAGCCTCAAGCAACCCCACCACTGTGTCGATCTCGTCGAAGGCGCCCTCGCCCGCGGCCTCGGTCACGTGGACGGTCAGACCGAGGCACTCCTCCACATCACCCACGCCCGCGCCTACGCCGCCACCGGCGAGAACCCCTCGGCCGCGCGTGCCCTGCTCGCCGCCGAGGACGCCCTCCTACGCGAGGACAGGCCCCAGCCCAGCTTCTCCCGCGTCAGCGGCCCAGCAGCCGGCACCGTCACCAGCCACACCGCCCGCACCCTGACCGACCTGGCCGACCACATCGGCACGGAACAGCAGCACCGCGACGCCCTCACTCGCTGGGACCCTGATAAGTACAAGCGCGTCCACGCCCTCACCCACGCCGACCTCGGCGACAGCCTCGCCGCCCAGGCTCGCGCAGACGAAGCGGTCGCCGCCTGGACCCAGGCCCTCGTCCTCATGGAGGGCATGACCTCCGACCGCACCCGCAAGGCGATCACCTCGATCCGCTCCACCCTCGCGGTCTACCAACGCCGCCGCGTCCCCGGCGCCGCCGATCTCGCCCGACGTGCCCGTGAGGCCCTGGCCTAACATGCCCAACAATCAGCCCGATGAAGGGAAATGCTCCGTGGCTCAGCAGACCGACGACCGCTCCCCCGCCCTCAAGCCGGCGCTCGACTCGATGACCCTGCTGGTCGCGGCCGTCATCGTCCACGACAAGGCAACCGACCGGGTCGTGCTCCTCCAGCGCAGCGAGAAGGCCAAGTTCGCCCAGGGCATGTGGGACCTGCCCGTCGGGAAGAGCGAGCCCGGCGAACCCATCACCGAGACCGCGGTCCGTGAGCTCTACGAGGAGACGGGCCTCACGGTGAAGCCCGAGTCCCTCAAGGTCGCCCACATCATCCACGGCGCCTGGGGCGTCGAAGCCCCCAACGGGTTCCTCACGGTCGTCTTCGCCGCCCACGAATGGACCGGCGAACCCGAGAACCGGGAACCCCGCAAGCACTCCCAGGTCCGCTGGGTCGACACCGCTTCTCTGCCTGCGGAGTTCGTCCCCACGACCCGCAGCGCCCTGGTCGCCTTCCTCTCGGACGGGGCACAGGTTTCACTCAACGGGTGGCTCTAGATCGAAGACAGGGGCGTCATGACCGATTCACCTTGGGATTCAGCTCTCCCGCCGATCAAGCCCTTCTATCCCTTCAATGACGTCGGCGAGTCGGTCAGTCTTCACCGTGGAGAAGTCGGCGGTGTGCGGGACACCGAAGTGCCTGGGGAGATCAACCTCCGGTGCTCGCCGGGCCTCAGCCTCGACTGGAGCATCACTCCCGAGCCGGACGCGCGTCCCCGCTCCCTGGACACGGCCGTCCTCCGGCTCCAGCGGTCGCATGGGCAGGCCGAGGTGGAAGCCTCGGCCCGGAACTACGATGAGGGGTGGATCAATGGAGCTGCTCTCGGCGACAGCGAAGCGCCCCTTACCCGCATCGTGGCCCACTGGTTCAACCTTCCGCGGTTCAAAGGTCACCAGCACCTGACAGACAGGCTCGACGGCGCTGATCGATTCTGGGCTGCCGGCCGCTGGTCGCACGAGGTCGACGGATGGAAGATCCTTCTGGACGTCCGGCCGGATCACAAAGAGATCTGGGACGAACTACTCAAGACCCGTCTCTACGCGATGACCCACACGATGGAGATCAGCCGCGCTGACGGGCGGCAGTTCACCGCCACCGAGGCGCGCCACGTCCTCGTGGCCCTGCACTTCGGCATGTCCTTCTGCCTGGGCCGGTGGGTCGCCCCGCTCCTTCCGGTTGGTCTTGGGCCCCTCGACGAAGTCGTCTGGGAGGAGTGGGGCGCCCTGCTCTGCGATCCCGCCAAGTCGCTGTCCTCGGGGTGGTGGCAGCCCTGGGATCCCGAGGCGCTGGCCAGGTTCATGGACGGACTCGTCCCCGCACTCTCCGACCCCCACAAAGCCAAACCGTTGCAACTCCAGATCAGCTACGCCATCACCGCGATCCAGGACAAGGGATTTGTGGAGCAGCGGGTGATGATCGGTGCCGCCGGGCTGGAGCACGCCATGTGGCAGAGGCTCGTCCTGACCGGGGTGCTGACCCGCAGGGAGTACAAGAACACCCGAGTGTGGAAGGCGCACACGAAACTGCGCAAAGTCCTTCAGGGGATCAACGTCTCCCTGGACATCGACCGGGCCCAGCTGCCCGCCATAGCCCGCTTCATCGACGACGCTCGACAGCGAAGCGGGGAGCAGCTGGACGGGCCAGAAGCCGTGACAAGGATTCGCAACTCGCTCGTGCACCCTGAGGAAGCTCAGGAGAACATCTACGGGATCCCGGGCCTCGTCACGGAGACATGGCTGCTCACCCGGCACTACTTGTCTCTGCTTGTCCTCGAGTCGCTGGGTTACCGGGGACCTCACCAGAACCTGGCGCGGATTCACGGCTGGGCCGGTGAGACCGAGGAGACGCCCTGGTCCTGAGTCAGATCCGGCCGGAGGCCCGTCCGAGTCCGTCAACGAAGGCGGCGATCCTGGCCAGCGCCTCCTCCAGGCGGTGCGGCGGGACCGTGTACGAGATGCGGGCGTGGTGGGGGGCGGCGAAGTCGGCGCCGGGGACCACTGCGACGTTGGCCTCCGCGAGGAGGAGCTCCGCGAAGTCTGCCGCTGAGGTGATGGTGCGGCCTGCCGAGGTGCGGCCGTAGGCGCCGGAGACGTCGGCGAGGAGGAAGAAGGCGCCGGTGGGGTCTCCGTCGACCCTGATACCGGGGACGTTTGCCAGGGCCTTGATCGTGGTCAGGCGGCGGTCGTCCAGTTCGCTGCGGCGGTATTCCAGCTCGGTGGTGAGGTCTGCCGTCAGGGCGCCGAGTGCTGCCTTCTGGGAGATCGACGACGGGGCGGAAGCTGTGTGGCTTTGGATCGCCGTGATGGCCGCCGCCACGGGGGTGGGGGCCGCGACCCAGCCGATGCGCCAACCCGTCATGGCGAACGTCTTGGAGACGCCGCCGATCGTGAGGGTGCGCTCGGCGGCCTCGGGGCTGAGGGCGGCGACGGAGACGTGTGCGGACTCGCCGAAGACCCAGTGGTCGCAGATCTCGTCGCTGATGATCGCCAGGTCGTGGTCGATCGCTACCTGGACGAGTGCGGCCAGTTCGGTCCTGCCGTAGACGACGCCGGAGGGGTTGGCCGGGTTGTTGAGGAGCAGAACCCTCGTGCGGTCGGTGACCGCCGCGCGGAGTTGGTCGGCGGTCACCTTCAGGCCGGCGTCGGGGGCGGGCTGGACGGGGACGAGGGTGCCTCCGGCCAGGGCGGCCAGGTGCGGGTAGCTGACCCAGTAGGGGGCCGGGATGAGGATCTCGTCGCCCGGTTCGATGAGGGTGGTGAAGGCGTAGTGGAGGGCTTGCTTAGCGCCGGCCGTGATGACCACCTGGCCTGGCTCGTACGTCGTTCCGTGGCGGTTGATGAAGTTGGCTGCCGCTGAGCGAAGTTCGAGGATACCGGCGGCCGGGGTATAGCGGGTGAAGTCGGTGGCGATGGCATCGAGGGCGGCCTGGGCCGCGGGTTCCACGGTCGGGAAGGCTGGCTCGCCGCTCGTGAGGTTGATGACGTCGACCCCCCGGGCGATCAGCGCCTTCGCCTGGGCGTCCAGGGCGGCGGTCGCGGAGGGCGGGACCTGCGTCGCCCGCCGGGCCAGGCGGATGGGGCTGATCGCGTCGGGGGTGGACGTTTCAGTACTCACGGGGTTCCTTGGGGTGGGGTTCGGTGCGGGCGCGTCGGGGGTCAGATGCGTATGCCGTAGGAGGCGACGAGGGAGTCCTGGGCGCGGCGGAACTCGGCCGAGCGGCTTACGGGGTCACTGACTTCGGCGCAGCCGTCGCAGAAGCGGACGGTGGCGACGAAGGCGTCGTTGCGGGCCCGGCGGAACTTGCGGATGGAGCGGCGAATGGACGACATGACATCCTCGATTCATAGATGAGTGTCTATGGATTGAGCATGGCAGGACTCATAGATGTTCGTCAATGCTTTGGGTGTCGCGTCCCGCCTCTCGGGCAGATCTGGACGCGGGAGGCTTCCATCGGCCAGATTGGGCGCATGATCGAGCCTGCACCTGCCGGGATGCCCGCATCCTGCTGCCCCGAGCCCATGACTGCCACCGAAGCCGTGGACCTGGCAGCCGCGTTCAAGGCGCTGGCCGACCCGGTGCGGCTGCGGATCGCCAGCATCGTGGCCTGCTGCCCGGCCGGCGAGGTCTGCATGGGGGAGATCGCCGCGTCGTTCTCCGTCTCGGGGCCGACGGTCAGTCATCACCTGAGGAAGCTGCGGGAGGCGGGCGTGCTGTCCTCCGAGCGGCGGGCGAACGAGGTGTACTACCAGGTGCGTTCCGACCGTCTGGATGCCCTGATAAGCCAGCTCTCCGCAATGAAGCCGATGGTGGGGGCCGAGCGGGACTCCTGTGCTCTCCCCGCCTGACCGGCCGGAGAGCGACCCCCGGACATGGCTGCGGCCCGCCCCGGAGCAGGGGGCGGGCCGTTGCCGTCTGTTGCGTTGGCGCTCAGGCCAGGTAAATCGTGAGGGGCGTGGGGGTCAGAGCCACATCGGGGCGGTGTAGCCGAGGACGACCGCGCCGGTGAAGAGGATGCCGACGACCAGGGCCACCACGCGCCAGCGGGCGATGAGGAGCATGCCGCTGATGGCGCCGACACTGGTGCCCGCGCCGGTCATCAGGAAGGCGATCGCCGGGCCGGGGCCCATGCCGCCCTTCATCAGGGAGGCGATGAGCGGCAGCGAGCCGTCGGAGTTCAGGTAGACCGGGATGCCGATCAGCGCGGCGAGCGGGACGGAGTACCAGTTGCCGCCACCGAGGTACTCGGTCAGGTAGCGAGTGGGGATCGAGTTGATGATCAGGAAGCCGAGCGTCGCGAAGCCCAGGAAGTAGAGCGCGAGGCGCTTGCTGGTGATCTTGAGCTCGTTGCCGAACTCGTCGAGCTTCCAGCGCTTGATCAGGCTGGTCTCGACCGGCGCGGGCGCCGGAGCCGGGGCGATGGGGCGGTTCAGCAGGGCGGTACGGGCCAGGCCGCCGCCACCACCGGAGCCGGCCGGGATGCCCACACCGCCGCCACCGGACACGTCGCCCTCGGCGTCATCGCTGGTGCAGCAACTCTCCTCGGCCTTCCGTTCGGCTTCGGTGGAGGTGAGGCGTGCCTGGCCGTCGAGCCAGCCGGTCTTCTCGATGAGCCAGGTGACCAGACCGGCGAAGAAGCCGAGGACGATGGCCGCAATGAAGAAGGTCAGTGCGAAGTTCGGCCCGAACAGGCCGATGGAGTAGACGAGTTCCTCCGGGCTGGTCAGCGGCGAGGCGACCATGAAGGTGACGACCGGGGCCCACGGAACGCTGGAGGCGAGGGCGCCCAGGACGACCGCGGTGGTGCCGCAGGAGCAGAACGGGGTGAGCGTCGCGAGGACCACGGCCCCGATGACCGCCCAGAGCGTCTTGCGGCGAAGCCAGGAGGAGAGCCGCTCCGCGCCGATGTACACCGGGATGGCCGAGGCCACGATCACGCTGATCAGCAGGAAGGGCCAGTTTGCCGCGAGGGTGTGGCCAACATCCGAGGCTGTCTTGCCCAGGACGTCGAGGACGGTGTCGAACACGGAGAGCTCCAACTCAACTCATAGACGGCTGTCGATGGGTTGAACTCTGTCGGATACATAGATGACTGTCAATGAGTTTGGGGAACAATCCATAGATGGCCATCGTTGGATCGGGTATGCCTACGCCCATCTCGGAGCTCTGCTGCTCCCCCGTGCTTGCCGGCCCCCTCACCCCCGAGGCCGCCGACGACCTCGCGGCCGCGCTGAAGGTCGTTGCGGACTCCACCCGGCTCCGCCTGCTCGGGCTGATCCGCACCCAGCCGGGCGGCGAGGCGTGCACCTGCGACCTCACCGAGCCGCTGGGGCTGACCCAGCCGACGGTCACACACCACCTCAAGGTGCTCTTCGAAGCCGGCTTCCTGGAGCGGGAGCGGCGCGGGCGCCAGACGTACTACCGGATCGCGCCGGGCAGCATGACCGTGCTGTGCCAGGCCCTGGACCCCTCCCCGGAGGTCCTTCCCGTCTGACCCAACTCGTTTCAGCCACGGGCCAGTTACCTTCGCGCCACCGCGCGGGCAACTGGCCCGTCGGCGTGTTCAGGCATGAGGGTGCCGGGCGCGCTTCCTGCCAGCAGTGATCTCTTCCACACCCTGGGTGACCTCGGACAGACTCATGAACACCGGGAGGGCGACAAGCCCCCGGGGACCACCGGAACCGGCCAGCAGGCCGCCGGTCACCAAAAAGCCACTGTCATTCCAAGGGGATAGCCATGTCTGTTTCGCGTACCTCGATGAGCCTTGCCGCCGCCGTCCTGGTGTCCGTGATCGGACTTGGCTCTACCTCCGCGCTGAGCTCTTCGGCGCTCGGCTCCCTGGCCGGCGCCGGCTGGGACACCGCCCCGAACGGTGCCGGCTGGGACTCCGCCCCCGTAACCCTGGCCGGTGCCGGTTGGGACACCGCCCCCGTGACGGCGACCGGCGCCGGCTGGGACTCCGCCCCCATCAACCCCTCCACCAACGGCGCCGGCTGGGACTGATCCCCGGCCCGCACCCGCACCCGCACCGCACCCCCCATTGACCCGGCCCACACCCCAGAGCCGCCCCCACCCGAGGAGAAGATAGATGAGCACCACTTGCTGCAGTGCCACCACTGAGGAGCCTGTCCCGGCGCTCGTGGTGCTGGAAGAGCCGGCCACCGGCTGCTGCTCGACCACCGAGGCCGCCGAGGTCACCGCGGTCCCCGAGGCCGCCAAGCAGGAGGAGTCCTCCTGCTGCGGCACGACGGAGGAGGCAGCGCCCGCGAAGGCAGAGGAGCCCTCCGGCTGCTGCGGCCCTGCCCCCGAGCCGGAGCCCGCCGAGGCCACCGGCTGCTGTGGTCCCGCCAAGCCCGAGCCCGTCTCCTGCTGCGGCTCCGCCGAGCAGGAGGACCCGGCCGACGTGCGGACGGGCCTCACACTCGACGACGCCGTCACCGCCCTGGGCGGCAGCGTTCCGCAGGCCACCGACCCCGCGCCGTACGTGCTTCCGCACTGGCTCAAGGCCACCGAGGGCAGCCTCGAAGGCTCCAAGCCCTGGTACACCGTGGCCGACCGCGGCGAGGGCGAGCTCGCCTTCCTTCCCGGCTTCCTCTTCGACGCCGACCCGATCGTGGACGTCGACCCGCGCACCTACCTGGGCTGGCAGCCCAAGAACGGCGCGGTCGCCTGCTGCTCGGCCACGTCCTGCTGCGACTCGACGAACGACACCGTCGAGGCGCTCGGTGCGGACGCCTTCTTCCCGGCGCTGCTCCTCGGCTCCCCGCTCGGCTACCGCTCCGAGGCCTCCGCCTCGGTCGAGGACCCGCTGCTGGTCGCGGACCTCATCGACCGCATCGTCCCGGCCGCCGCCGAGGCCGGCGTACGGTCGATCGTCGCGCCCTGGCTGCACGACAGCCCGTACAGCGAGGTCCTCGCGCTCGCCCTCCAGGCGTACGGCGGCGACATCGCCTTCCACGGCGAGAACAACCTCCTCGACCTCCAGCACGACAGCTACGACGCGTACCTCGCCTCCCTCCCGGCCCGCAAGCGGCGCCGCGTGAAGGAGGACCGCGATCGTGCGGCGAACTCGGGCACCCGCATCGAGCGCAAGGACCGTGAGGAGCTGCGGCCGCTGGTCGGCCGGATCTCCGAGCTGATCACCCAGAACCGGCAGAAGTACGGCGGCGGCGAGGACGAGGCGCACATCGGCGCGCTGCTCAGCGCGCTCGTCGAGGGCGACGCGGACGTCCGCGCCTACCTCGCTTACAAGGACGACGAGGTCGCCGCCGTCTCGGTGACCGTCCGCCAGGGCAAGCGCCTGTTCGTGAAGTGGGCCGGCTTCGACTACGAGGCACTGGGCGAGCGCAGCGGCATCTACTTCGAGATCGTCCTGGACCGTCCGCTGCGCGACGCGTACGCCGAAGGCGTCACCTCCATCGAGGCCGGTCCGGGCGCCGATGAGGCCAAGCGGCTGCGCGGCTTCAAGCCCCGCCAGATCCGCTCGGCGATCCTCGTCACCGACGCGGCTCTGCGTCCCGAGGTCGCCAAGCTCCACGCCGCCTTCGGCCAGGCCCGCCGCGAGGCGCTGGGCGCGACCACCGAGGACGAGCCGACCACGGCGATCGGCCGTTTGAAGGCCAAGCTGCTCGGCGGCTCCGCGTACGAGCCGATCCAGCCCCTCCAGCCGGAAGGCGGCTGCTGCGGCTGACCCTTCATCCACATTTCCACACCCCCTGAGCAGGCCCGGTGCGCGATGCGCGCCGGGCCTGCGGGTCGTGCCGGCCGCTGGACCGCAGCCGTCACAGGTCAGCAACACCACCGTGCACAGGGCAGGGGCGGTGCCACGGTGAGGGGAGCAATCGAGGAAGTAGGGGCGAAGTGGTCGGACAGCGCGCAAAGTTCGAGTGGTGGATGCTGAGGGGGACGCATCGAAGCAGCTGGCCTCACCTCCGCCAGCGGGTCATCACCTTGACCGCCGACTTGTCCCAGGACCTCCAAGGCGCCGCCTCAACACCTGCCGTGCCCCCAGCCGTGCGTGCTGTCATCAGAAAGCGCGTCTTCGCGGAAGCCGGCGCCAACCAGGTCACCTTCATCACCATGATCCCGATCGCTGTCCTGTGCCTCCCCAGCCTGGTGGCGTTCGGCAATGCGCAGCCCCGATCCGGGGAGGAGCCTGGGAGTCCCGCAACGTTCCTGTGGCTCTGTCCCCTGTTCGTCCTGTACGCAGCGCTGCCGCTGTGGAGGCTCTGGGTCACCTACTTCGCCCGCGGCAACCTGCGCTCCCTAAGGCAGTTCGCGCCCGTGGTCTTCGCCATCCGTACGATCCGGAGCTGCGCCACGCTGGTGACCACTCCGCCTGCTTCACGCCCTGCACACGTGGACCGGGTGTCGAGGACCCTTCGCAGCTCGGAACGCTCCCTCCTTCGCGGACCGAGCCGATTCGGGTCAGCGCCGCGCTCGTCCCCTCGCCGCAAACAGCTCAGGCTCCACGCACGACTGGTTGTGGCCGCGCTTCGACAGGCAGAGCTCCGTCTGGACACGGATCCGGTCCAGAGTGCGAAGGAGCTGTCCCGCATGCTCATCACCGTGGCGGAGAACTATTCCGCCGGCAGACTCGGCGCCCTGCTTCCCGCAGAAGACCTCAAGGACCTGCAACCGGTGCGGGACCGGACCGCGCTGAAGGAAACCCTTCACCTCGCGGGTGCACTCGCCCTGGTCGGCGCCGTCGGATGGCTGGGCACCTGGTACGGAGCCCAGCTCGGGGTCGAGAGCCCCTGGACACTGATCCCGGCCGCTGTGGTCGCCGTACTGATCTACCCGCGGCTCCGCACGACCGGCCCGGACCTGCTGATGTCGTACCTGGGGCCGTAGGCGGCGCTGGCTCAGTCGGTCCAGCCGGCCTTCGACGCCAGGACGCCGGCTTCGAAGCGGCTGCGGGCGCCGAGGCGGGCCATCATCTCCGACATCATGCGGCGGGCGGTGCGCAGGCCGATGCCCAGCTTCTTGGCGGCGATCTCGTCGGTGGCGCCCTGCGTGAGCTGGCGCAGCAGCTCACGCTCCTGCGCGGTCAGGCCGGCCTCGTCGCGGTCGCGGGTGCTGCCGATGGGGGCAGCGCCCGCCCAGACCTGCTCGAAGAGGGACGCCAGCGCGGTCAGCACTCCGGGGCCGGTCAGCTGGACCGCGCCCTTCTTGGTGTTGTTCGGGTCCACCGGCAGCAGGGCCACTTCACGGTCGAAGAGCACCATGCGCAGCGGCAGGGCCGGTACGGTGCGGACCTCGCCGCCGTTGCCGTGGAGCCACTGGGCGTAGTCGACCGTGGGGTTGTCGTTGCGGACGCTGTCCAGGTAGACGGTCAGCACCCGCACTCCGCGCCGCATCAGGTCCTCGTCCAGCGGCCGGCTGGCATCCAGGCTGGCCACGGACTGCGCGCCACCGGGCATGAAGGACAGGCACTCGCTCGTGGAACGGTGGGCGAGCTCCTCGAGGCGGGCCTGGATGGCGTCGATGCCCTGGAGGTACTCGACGCCATGCCGCTCACCGGTCCGCAGCTCCGAGTACTCGCCCAGGAGCTTGCTGATCGCGGCCTGGCTTTCGGCGAACTGCTGCTGCTGGGCGAGCAGATGAGCCTGCTGGCGCTGGAGCAGCAACTGGAAGCCGAGGTCCGGGCTGACCGGTCTGAGTCCGCCGGGTGCCTGGATGGAACGTCTCAACAGGTTCAGTTCGGCCAGCCGGTCCAGGGCGCCGCGTACGGACTCCTCCGGGCAGGCCAAGTGGACCGCGATTTCCGCAACGCCCCAGTCCTGCTGGGTCAGCATCAGCCGGTAGATCGACTCTGCTTCGGTATCCAGTCCCAAACTCGCCAGCACAGCGACCCCCCGCTTGACGTCTCAGAGAATGAGACGATCCCCTCATTCCATTGGCGATTGCGGATCTTGGCAGGTCAGGGATCTGCACGACAAGGGATGTCCGCAGTGTGAGCACCCGCGCGGCCGTACTTCGCGTCATTCGGGGCCGGGATTCCGGCCACGTTCAGGCAGGTGCCTGCCGGTCGCACTTCGTGCCAGCGGGGAACTCTTCCGCCGCCTCGGAATGCTCAGCAAACTGGTGATCACAGGGCAGCGGAAGTCCACGGAAACGGAATCCGCAGCGCGTCGAGAACGCCCCCTGTCCCCAGCCGATCCATCACCCCGCCACACGGAGGACAGCCATGCCCGCTGCGCGAAAAGCCCTGCGCCTGATGAACAGAGCGGCCGCGGTCATGCTGGGCTTCTCTCCCGCCGGCGGACATGGCTGCGGCCCCAAGTGCCGCCACACGGAGCACTACAGCGCGATCACTCAGGCCGAAGCAGACCAGCACGTCTGGTCCGTACCAGGACTTACCGCCCGGCCGGGAGGGCCCATGTTCATGGCCACCGCCACGCTCGTCGCCGCCCGCGAAGCCGACGCCGCGAAGCTGGAATCGGCTGTGGTTACGGACATCGTCTGGGCCGCGGCAATGCCGGCGGACGACCTCGAACACGTCCACGCGAAGACGACTTCCGGCCGCATCGAGCTGACGTTCTTCCACCGCACCAGCAACCTCGACGGCGCATTGTCCGCGGCGGCCGAGATTTGCCGTCGTGCACTGAATTCCAGCCCCACCTTGGCGCAATGGCGAATTGCCGCCACCCCTCAGCTTCCCGACGCCATGCCCGGCTCGGGCGCCGTACTCGCGTGACCCAGATCACACCCCACCACCAGGAGTCCCACGCCATGAGCGGTATCAACGACCCGCGCCTGAAGGCCGAGCAGCTCGCCGTCGAGACCATCGACTCGATCGACCACGAGGTGAAGGTCCTCGGTTCCAAGAGCTACACCAACCGCCAGATCGCCATCGCCTCCCTGGCCGCCCTCGACGGCAAGACCGGCGTGATCGACGGCGCGCTCGTCTCCGACGACACCATCTACTTCGCCAACGCCGTCGCCTCCTTCGGGCACGTCAGCGTCGAGATCGACCACGAGAACTACCGCTTCACCCTCACCCCGACCGGCAAGCCGATGGTCGCTCCCGAGGACGACATCTTCGTCGGCGGCGCCGGCACCCCGCTGCGTTTCCTGATCTCGCTGGCCGGCCTCGCCGAGGGCATCACCACCATCACCGGCAACACCCGTATGCAGGAGCGCCCGTTCGGCGACCTGCTCGCGGCCCTGCCGGGTCTCGGTGTCGAGGCGGTCGCCGTCCGCGGCAACGGCTCCCCGCCGATCCAGGTCACCGGCGGCAACTTCGTCGGCGGCAAGACGAAGATCTCCGGCGCCATCTCCTCCCAGTACACCTCCTCGATCCTGATCAGCTCGGTCCTCGCCCAGCAGGACACCGAGATCGAGATCGTCGACGAGCTGGTCTCCAAGCCGTACGTCGAGATGACGCTGGCCACCCTCGCCGAGCACGGCATCACCGTCGAGCGCGACGGCTACCGCACCTTCAAGGTCGCGGCCGGCCAGTCCTTCAAGGGCGGCCACGCCGTCGTCGAGCCCGACGCGTCCGGTCTGTCGTACTTCATCGCCGCCGCCGCGATCCTCGGCGGCCGGGTCACCATCCCCGGCATCGGCTCCACCTCCCACCAGGGCGACGTCGGCCTCGCCGAGGTCCTGGGCCGGATGGGCGCCCACGTGGAGATCACGGAGAACTCCATCACGGTCAAGGGCGGCGAACTGCACGGCATCGAGGTCGACATGGACGCCATGCCCGACGTCGTCCCCTCCCTCGCGGCGGTCGCGGCCTTCGCCCAGGGCAAGACCCACATCACCAACATCGCGAGCCTGCGCGTCAAGGAGTGCGACCGCATCGCGGCCGTCACCACCGAGCTCCGCAAGATGGGCATCACCGTCGACGAGTACGACGACGCCATGACCATCCACGGCGGCACCCCGCACGGCGCGGTCATCGACACCTACGACGACCACCGCATCGCCATGACCTTCGCGATCATCGGCCTGCGCACCCCCGGCGTCGTCATCAACGACCCCGGCTGCGTCGCCAAGTCCTTCCCCGCCTTCTGGAACACCCTGGACACCCTGCGATGACCGACGACAAGGCCTCCTCGGCCAGCAACGGGATCCTGCTCGTCCTCGACGGCTGGGGCCACGCCGCCCCCGGACCCGGCAACGCACTCACCAACGCCCACACTCCGGTCCTCGACGCCATCGCCGCCAAGCACCCCTCCACCGTCGTGGAAGCCTCCGGCGAGCACGTCGGGCTCCTGCCCGGCACCGTCGGGAACTCCGAGATCGGCCACATGGTCATCGGCGCCGGCCGCCCGCTCGACTACGACAGCGTCCTGGTCCAGCGGCAGATCGACAACGGCGAACTGGGCGACAACCCGCGCCTGACCGAAGCACTCGACCGGCTGGCATCCACCGGCGGCGCCCTCCACCTGGTCGGCCAGGTCTCCGACGGAATGATCCACTCCCACGTGGACCACCTCCACGCGCTCCTGTCCATCGCGGCGACCCGCGGTGTGAAGCGCGTCTGGGTGCACGCCATCACCGACGGCCGCGACGTCGCCGACCGTACCGCCGGGCACTACCTGGCCCGCGTCGAGGAGTTCTTCGCCGCGACGGGCATCGGGGCCCTGGCCACCGTCTCCGGTCGCGGCTACGGCCTCGACAAGAGCGGTGACCTGGAGCTGACCGCGAAGGTCAGCGAGGCCATCGCCGACGGCAAGGGCGCCACCGCCCGCGACTACGGGCAGGCACTGGCCGGCGCCGAGAACGGGGACGTGTGGGTCGTCCCCACCGTCCTCACCGACGCAGACGGCGAGCCGCTCGCCACTGTCCGCGACGGGGACACGGTCCTGTTCACCAACTTCCGCAGCGACCGCATCCAGCAGCTCGCCGACGACCTCGTCCAGATCCTCACCGACACGGACGTAGAGGTCCTGTCCCTGACCCAGTACGACACCAAGGCTGACATCCCCGCCCTGGTCGGGCGGGCGGACGCCTCCGGCGGCCTGGCCGACGCACTCGAATCCCACGGGCTCCGCTCCGTACGCATCGCGGAGCAGGAGAAGTTCGAGCACGTCACCTACTACGTCAACGGCCGCGACGACCGCGTCCGTGAGGTCGAGGAGCACGTCCGCATCACCGCGGACACCGCCCCCGACTACGTCGCCCGGCCCGAGATGAACCTCGCCCGGGTCACCGAAGCCATCACCGCCGCCGCCTGGCGTGACGACGTGGCACTCGTGATCGCCAACCTCGCCAACATCGACGTCGTCGGCCACACCGGCGACCACGACGCCACGGTCAAGGCCGCCGAGCACACCGACCGCGAGGTCGAGAAGATCCTGACCGCCGCGGCGGCCACCGGGCGCTGGGTGCTGCTCGTCGGCGACCACGGCAACGCCGAGCGCATGTCCAAGCCCGGCCCCGACGGCACCCCGCTCCCGTACGGCGGTCACACGACCAATCCCGTACCGGCGGTCGTCGTCCCGGCGCCCGGACAGCTCACCGGCGAGCGCCTCGCCGATGGCGGCAGCCTCGCCGACATCGCGCCCACCGTCCTCCACCTGCTGGGCCGCCCGAACGGTCCCGCCATGACCGGCCGGAGTCTGCTGTGACCGCAACCGCGATCAGTCCCCTCGCCCCCTCGATCCCGGACGGGTCCGTGTTCGCCCCCGCCTTCGCGGCCGACGCGGCCGTACGCGCCGTGGACGCCGGCAGCCCCGCCCTGGAGGCATACGTCGCGAGCGACCCTCATGGCCGGGTGCACGTCCTGACCGTCCGCAACGGCACCGACCAGGACCAGGAGCTGTTCCCCGAAGGACTGCTCCCGGCCGGCGACGATCCGCTGTTCTTCCTCGGCGGAGCCTCCACCACCGACAAGCGTGACGGCCGGCTCGTCGCCTGCCTCGCCCCGTACGGCCACGTCCGCCTCGGGCGGATCACGCACGACGGCAATCCCGCCGGCAAGACCGACCATCAGACCGACACGACACAGGAGCAGCCCGCATGACCACCGCCACCGGCCCCCGGCCGCGCATCGCGCTGATCGGCGACCACGGCAAGTCCCCCGCCCACGCCCGGCTCGACACCTTCCGTGCAGAGCTGGCCGTGGACACCGAGTGGGTGCCCAGCGAGACCATCACCGGGCCCGAGTCCCTGGAGGGCTTCCACGGGATCTGGGTCGTGCCCGGGTCCCCGTACGAAAACAAGGACGGGGTCCTGTCCGCCGTCCGGCACGCCCGCGAGAACGGCATCCCCTACCTGGGCACCTGCGGGGGCTTCCAGCACGCGCTGATCGAGTACGCCCGTACCGTCGTCGGCCTGACCGACGCGGACGACGTCCAGTACGACCCGGAGGCGCCGACCCCGCTGATCGTGCCGCTCACCTGCTGCCTGGCCGGGGAGCAGGCACCGCTCCTGCTCACCGCGGGCAGCAGGCTCGCGGCGGTCTACGGCGGGGCCGAGCAGACCACGGAGACCTACCACTGCAAGTACGGCCTGAACGGGGAGTTCGTCGACCGGCTCAGCGAGGCCGGCGTCCTCTTCAGCGGCTGGGACACCGAAGGTGCCCCGCGCGCCGCCGAGGTTCCCGGTCACCCGTTCTTCATCGGCACGCTGTTCCAGCCGGAACTGGTCTCCGGCCCCGGCAACGTACATCCGCTGATCCAGGCGTTCGCGGCCCAGGTGATCGCGAGCGCGGCCGTCAGCGCCTGACGCTCCTCCAGCACCCCGGACGGGTCAGGTACCCGGCGTCGTCCGCCCGGGCTCCTGGCTCTCCCCGGTCGTCTCCCCGTCACCCCAGATCAGGGTGTCGAGGACGGCACGGTGCTCCGGAACGACGGCGTACCAGGCCCACGTGCCCCGCTTCCTGCGGCTCACCATCCCGGCGTCCACAAGGATCTTCATGTGGTAGCTGATGGTGGGCTGGGCCAGGTCCAGAAGCGGCGTCAGATCACAGACGCACGCCTCCCCGTCGGGAGCGGCCAGCAGGATGCTGAGGATCTGCAGGCGAGTCGGGTCGGACAGGCCCTTCAGCGTCCGCGCGAGGACCTCCGCCCGCTCTCGGGGCAGCGGATCCACTTCGAGGGGCGGCCCGCAGGTCGGGTCCTCTTCGATGAAGGCCAGGAGCCGAGGGGGCTGCCCGGTCACCTGTTCTACGGACATACAGGTCAGCCTACGTCCACCAACTGAACGCCCAAGTCGAAGATCGTTCTGTTCACCCATTGTTGGCCCGTCATTAAGGCCGGATCCAGACCACCTTCCGGCCCCGTCCGGCAGGTGGGTGCCGCACGCGGTTCATGCCACACCGAACCTCTACTCCGGCGCCCGCCCGCCGATCAGAATCCCGAACATCAGGGTGGCCCACCCTCCACCCGCCCGTAATCCACCCGCCGTTCACCAGCAAAGGCACCGCCATGTCTGCCATGACCACCACGCCCGACCGCGCTCCGTCGCTCCTCACCAGAAAGCAGAAGCAGGCCGGCGTCGCCTCGTCCGCAGCCCTGCTCCTCGCCACCGTGCTCACGGGCTGCGCGGGCTCCGCCCAGGCCGACTCCTCCGCGCTGCAGGCCAGCGGATCCACCACCGTCGCCCCGGTCGCGTCGGACGCCGCCGAGGCCCTCAAGGGCCGCGGCTTGAAGATCACAGTGGCCACCCAGGGCGGTTCGGCCGGCGGCATCTCCCAGCTCGGCGCCAAGCAGATCCAGGTGGCGCTGAGTTCGAAGCCCCTGTCCGACGCGGACAAGAAGACCCACCCCAACACCGACTTCGTCACGACGCAGATCGGCGCCGACGCGGTCGGCATCATCATCACCAAGGAGGTCGCCGACGGCGGCGTCAAGAACCTCACCAAGGAGCAGGTGAAGGGCCTCTTCGAGGGGACGATCACCAACTGGAAGCAGGTCGGCGGACCGGACCTGAACGTCTTCGTCTACGACAAGGAGCCCGGTCGCGGTACCCGCGAGGTGCTCGACAAGTTCGTCTACGGCAAGGGCAAGCCCCCGCTCCCGCCGCAGTCCGCCAACTACGCCGTCGTCGGCGGCAACCTGGAGACCCGCAACAAGCTGGAGTCCACCCGCGGCGCCATCGCGCCCCTGTCGACCGGCTTCATCGAGGGCCGTGACGGTCTGGTGGCCGTTCCGCTGGACGGCATCGCTCCGACCTTGGAGAACGTCGCGTCCTCCAAGTACCCGATGACGCGGCCGCTCTTCATGATCACTGACGGCCAGCCGAAGGGCGCGGTCAAGGAGTACATCGACTACCTGCTCTCGGCCGAGGGCCAGAAGCTCCTTCCGAAGCACGGCTACCTGACCCGTCAGCAGATGGGTCTCTGACGGTGAGCGTCACTCTGGAGCGCCCGGTCGAGGTCGAGGCGCCCGGACCCACCACGTCGCGGCCGCCCGTCCAGGGCGGCCGCCCGCGGCGGGCGAGATGGGTGTGGGGATGGGTGTACACCGGGATGTTCTCGGTGGTCCTCGTCATGGCGGTGCTCGTCGGGTATCTCGCCATCGGCATCGCGAGCGGTGACGTCGACTGGCTCAACCTCGTCTCCGACCCGTCCTGGAGCCCGGTGAACGGGGCCTTCGGCGCCCTGTCCATGATCTACGGCTCGGCCGTCGTGTGTGTCCTGGCGCTGCTGCTGGCCGTGCCGGCTGGCTGGTCGGCGGCCATCGCCCTGTCGGAGTACCTGCCGCCGCGCTTCGCCCGGCCCCTGCGGCTGAGCGTGGAGCTGCTGGCGGCGGTCCCCTCCATCGTCTACGGCCTCATCGGCATCATGGTCATCCGGCCGTTCGTCTCGATGCTGGGCGGCGTACCGGGCGGCGACAGCCTCCTGGCGGCCGGCATCGTCCTCGCCGTGATGATCATGCCGACCATCGTGGCGGTCAGCGTGGACGCCCTGTCGGCCGTCCCCGCCCGCTACCGGGAGGCCGCGTACTCCCTCGGCCTGACCCGCCGCGAGGTCGTGCGGTCCGCCGTACTGCCGCAGGCCCGGGCGGGCATGCGCGCCGGCGTCCTGCTCGGCCTGGCCCGGGGACTCGGCGAGGCCATCGCGGTCTTCATGGTCATCGGCCGCGCCGACGGCAGGCTCCCGGAGGCGCCCGGAGACTTCTTCGGCTCCCTGGTCCGCCCCGGCCAGACCCTGACCACCAAGCTGGCCGGCCCGGAACCGATGCTCGCCGGCACCTCCGGCCCCTACTTCGCGGCGCTGTGCGCCCTGGGCGTCATCCTGCTGCTCCTGGTGGCCGCGGCCACCGTATGGGGCACCCGCAAGTCCTCGAACCGTCCCGCCAAGCGCGGCCTGCGAGCTCTGAGCGGCCACAGGGCCGCCACCCGCCTGCGCATCCCGCGCGACCGGTTCACGACGCTGCTGCGGATGGGGGCCCTGGCGCTGCCGGGAGCTCTCCTCCTGGGCATGCTCGCCATCCTCCTGACCCGGGGCGGATCCGCGCTCAACCCGGTCTTCTGGTTCTCCCCGTCCACGGGCGCCGCCGGTGGCGGAGTGCGCGACCAGATCCTCGGCACGCTCCTGCTCCTGGCGACCACGGCCCTGATCGCCCTGCCCCTCGGCTACGCGGCAGGCGTCCTGATCGGCACCCGCGCGACCGGGAAGACCGTACGGGTACTGGAAACCCTCACGGTCGCCATCGGCGGAACTCCCACCATCCTGCTGGGCCTTGCCGGCTACGTCCTGTTCTGCTCCGCCATGGGGTGGGGCCGGTCCTGGTTGGCCGGAGCCATCGTCCTGGTGCCCGTGGTCGTACCGGTCATCGCCCTGACCACGGCGGGGCGCATCCGCAGCATGCCGCCCGAAATCACCGAGAGCGCCCTGGCCCTCGGTCTGACCCGCGCCCAGTACATCCGCTCCGTGGTCATCCCGTACACCTGGCCGGCCACGCTCACCGGTCTGCTGCTCGGCCTGGCCCGCGCGGCCGGCGAGACGGCTCCGCTGATCTTCACCGCCACGGTGTTCTTCGGCGCACCCGCCGTGCCGGCAGGGATCGTCAACTCCCCAGTGCAGGCGCTGCCGACACACATCTTCACCCTGTCCCAGGATTCGGGTGCCCCGGAGGCGATCACCCAGGCGTGGGGCAGCGCCCTGGTCCTGGTGCTGATCACCGCAGCACTTCTCAGCCTGGCGGTGGCCCTGCGCAACCGCTTCGAAGGAGCACGACGATGGACCACGTGATATCCGTCCGCGACCTGCGGGTCCTCGACGGCAAGAAGACCCTGGTCGGCCCCGTCACCTTCGACCTGGCGCAAGGCTCCACCACGGGCTTGTGCGGCCCTTCCGGCGCCGGCAAGTCGACGGTGCTGCGCGCCCTGGTCGACCTGTTGCCCCACGGCCTCACCCGCGACGGCCACTTGGAGGTGCTGGGACGACCGTTCCGTCACCGCAAGGGCGACTCCGGCCTGCGCAGCACGGTCGTCCTGGTGCCGCAGACGCCCGTGGTCTTCGGCGGGAGCATCCTGGACAACGCCCTCTTCGGACTGAGGCACTTGGTGCGCGCGTCCCGGTCCGACCTGCACGACCGGGTGGAGCAGGCCCTGAAGGAAGCGGGCCTGTGGAGCGAGGTCTGCAACCGGCTGGACTCGCCCGCCCAGTCGCTCTCCAACGGGCAGCGCCAGCGCCTGTGCCTGGCCCGCGCGCTGGCCCTGGAACCGGCGGCGCTTCTGCTAGATGAACCCACCAGCGCGCTCGACGAGCGAAGCCGGGACACGGTCGAGGAGTCGGTGGCCGCCCTGCGCGGCAACCGCACGGTCCTGCTCGTCTCGCACGACCCGGCGCAGGTGGAGCGGCTGTGCGACCGCACGGTGCGGCTGGAGCTGCCGGAAAACCTGACGTGCGCGCCGACGGCAGCCGCCTGAGCACCGCGCACTGAGCACCTCAGTATGAAGAGAGAACCGGGCCCGGTCCGTCGTGTCGAAATCACGACGGGCCGGGCCCGGAGTGCGTTACCGGGGCGACGGGCACACCGTCCCCCCGCCCCGTTACGCGACCGGCACGAGGGCTTCCACGCGTACGTCGGCCAGCGCGGCCAGGTACCGCTCCGCGTCCAGGGCGGCCGAGCAGCCGGAGCCGGCCGCGGTGATGGCCTGGCGGTAGATGTGGTCCACCACATCGCCCGCGCCGAAGACGCCCGGGATGCTCGTACGGGTCGTCGGCGCCTGGGTCTTGAGGTAGCCCTCCGCGTCCAGTTCGAGCTGGTCGGCAAAGAGTTCCGTACGCGGGTCGTGGCCGATGGCGACGAACAGGCCCGTCACGTCCAGGTCGCGCGTCTTGCCGGTCAGGACGTCGCGCAGGACGACGCCGGAGAGCATCCCGCCCGTCTCCTTGATCTCGGCGACCTCGCTGTCGAAGGCGAAGGAGATCTTGTCGTCAGAGAACGCCCGGTCCTGCATGGCCTTGGATGCGCGCAGGGCGGAGCGGCGGTGGACGATGGTGACCGAGCGGGCGAAGCGGGTCAGGAAGGTGGCCTCTTCCATGGCGGTGTCGCCACCTCCGACCACGACGATGTCGCGGTCGCGGAAGAAGAACCCGTCGCAGGTGGCGCACCAGGACACCCCGCGGCCCGAGAGCGCGTCCTCGTTGGGCAGGCCGAGCTTGCGGTAGCCGGAGCCGGTCGCGATGATCACGGCCTTCGCGCGGTGGACGGTTCCCTCTGAGTCCGTCAGCAGCTTGATCTCGCCGGTCAGGTCGACGGAGACGATGTCGTCGTCGATCATCTCGGCGCCGAACTTCTCGGCCTGGGCCCGCATGTTGTCCATGAGCTGCGGGCCGTCGATGCCGGTGGGGAAGCCGGGGAAGTTCTCGACCTCGGTGGTCGTGGTGAGCGAGCCGCCGACGAATATGGAGCTGCCGAACAGCAGGGGCTTCAGCTGTGCGCGGGCCGTGTAGAGGGCCGCGGTGTAACCGGCCGGGCCCGAGCCGATGATGATGACCTCGCGCACCTCGTCGGTGCCGGCGTCGGTGTTCGTCGTCATGATGCGGTCAGTTCTCCAGCTTCTTCGCGGTCTTGGCGTCGATCTCGGCGATCAGGCCCTCGATCAGGCCCTTGATCTCGTCGCGGATGGGGCGGACGGCCTCCACGCCCTGGCCGGCCGGGTCCTCCAGCGCCCAGTCGAGGTAGGTCTTCCCGGGGAAGTACGGGCAGGCGTCGCCGCAGCCCATGGTGATGATGTAGTCGGATGCCTGCGCGGCCTCGGGGGTCAGCACCTTCGGCTTCTGGTCGGAGATGTCGATGCCCAGCTCCGCCATCGCGGCGACGGCCGAGGGGTTGATCTGGTCTCCGGGGACGGAGCCCGCGGAGCGGACCTCCACGCGGTCGCCCGCGAGGTGGCGGAGGAACCCGGCCGCCATCTGGGAGCGGCCCGCGTTGTGGATGCAGACGAACAGGACAGAGGCGGCAGGAGCGGAGGACATCTGTTCTTCCTTGGGGTGAGATGTGCTGCGGTGGAGAAGGACGTGAGCCAGGGACGCTCAGGGGGCGAGCTGGGTGAGGAGCTCGCCGACGTGGGCATCGATGGCATCGCGGATGTCGCGTACGACGGCGATCGGTGCGCCGTCCGGGTCGGCAACGGGCCAGTCGAGGTAGCGGCGGCCGGGCACCACGGGGCAGGCGTCACCACAGCCCATCGTGATCACGATGTCGGCGGCCTCGACGACCTCCTCCGTCAGCGGCTTGGGGTAGGCGTCCGAGAGGTCCGCGCCCACCTCGGTAAGGGCCTGGGCGATGTGCGGCTCCACCTCGTCGGCAGGGTGAGTGCCTGCCGAGGACACGGTGACGCGTTCGCCCGCCCGGTGGGCGAGGAGAGCGGCGGCCATCTGGGAGCGGCCGGCGTTGTGGCTGCACACGAACAGGACCCGCGTCGGGCCGCTCGTCAGCCCCTGGGTGTGGGCGAGGGCGTCCAGCCGCTCGGCGGCCAGCCGTTCCGCCAGCACGACCAGGTGCGTACGGATCCGGGCGTGCTCGGCGAGACGCCCGTAGGAGTCGGTGAGCAGGCCGAGCACGGTTTCCGGCGCGAAGCGGCCGGCGTACCGGGTGGCGAGACGGGCGGCCCCCGCGGCCAGGCGTTCGTCCGGCAGGAGGGGCGAGGAAGGCGTGGGCATGGCGATCCTGTTCCAAGGAGCCAGTAAGGTCAGCTCGGGCTGGTGTCAGCCCCTACTGATGTGACAGTATCAGCACATGATGACGTCAGTCGACACTGAACTGATCCGAGTCCTGGCAGACCCCCTCAGGCTTCAGATCGTGACCCTGCTCTCCCGCGAGACGCTGTGCACCACGCACCTCGTGGAGGAGACCGGTGCCAAGCAGACCAACCTCTCCAACCACCTGAAGGTGCTCAGAGAGGCCGGAGTCGTGGAGACCGAACCGTGCGGCCGCTTCATCTACTACAAGCTCCGCCCGGAAGTCATCGAGGCCATCGCCGGTCAGTTCGCCGGCCTCGCTCAGACCGCGCGCGCCACTTCCGAAGCGAACATCAAGCGGTCCTGCCCATAGCCCGCTTGGATTCCCCCTCACCTGCCCGAGGAGAACCGTTGTCCGTCACCGAGCCCGTCGGCACCGCACCCGCAGCGGTAACCGCGATACCCGCCGACGCGCCACCCCAGCCCGCATCCGGCGCGAGCCTGCCCGCCACTCCGCTGATCGCCCGTGCCGCCGCCGAGCTGGTGGGCTCCGCCGCCCTGGTCGCGATCGTCGTGGGCTCTGGCATCCAGGCCACGCAGCTCACCCAGGACGTGGCGCTGCAGCTGCTGGCCAACTCCACCGCCACCGTCTTCGGCCTCGGTGTTCTCATCGCCCTTCTCGGCCCGGTCTCCGGCGCCCACTTCAACCCGGTCGTCAGCCTCGCCGAGTGGTGGAGCACCCGCCGCACCGGTGGCGGCGTCACTGCCCGTGAGCTGGCCGCGTACGTGCCCGCCCAGATTGTCGGCGCCATCGCGGGGGCGATCCTGGCCGACGCGATGTTCGGCGAGCCGCTGGTGAAGTGGTCCACCCACGACCGCTCCGCCGGGAACCTGCTGCTGGGTGAGCTCGTGGCGACCGCCGGCCTGATCCTGCTGATCTTCGGCCTGGCCCGCACCGACCGGCTGCGCTTCGCGCCCGTCGCCGTGGCCTCGTACATCGGCGCCGCGTACTGGTTCACCTCCTCCACCTCCTTCGCCAACCCGGCCGTCACCATCGGCCGCGCCTTCACCGACACCTTCGCGGGCATCGCCCCCGCCTCCGTACCGGCGTTCGTGGGCGTGCAGCTCGTAGGTGCGGTGGTGGGCCTGGCCCTGGTCGCGGTCATCTTCATGCGCGGCCGGACGGATGCCGGAGCGCCCGCGGCATGACGCGTTCCACTGGTGTGGTGGTGATCGGTGGCGGCCAGTCCGGGCTCGCCGCCGGCTACCACCTGCGCCGCCTGGGCATCGAGCACGTCATCCTCGACGCCCAGTCGGGTGCGGGCGGGGCGTGGCAGCACACGTGGGATTCGCTGCGGCTGTTCTCGCCGGCCGCGTACTCCTCGCTGCCGGGCCGGTTCATGCCCGCCCAGGAGGGCGAGGTCTATCCGGACGCCGGGCACGTGGTCTCGTACCTCGCCGACTACGAGAAGCGGTACGAGCTTCCCGTCCAGCGGGGCGTGTGGGTCTCGGCCGTCCACCGCGACGGCGACCACCTGCGCGTGGAGACCGACTCCGGCGACTGGCGGGCCCGAGCGGTCGTCAGCGCGACCGGGACCTGGACCCGGCCGTTCCTGCCCGCTGTCCCCGGGCGGCGCGAGTTCCGGGGCCGTCAGCTCCACACCGTGCAGTACCGCAGCCCGGCCGAGTTCGCCGGGCAGCGCGTCATCGTGGTGGGCGGCGGCAACTCCGGAGCGCAGATCGCCGCCGACCTCGCCCACGCCGGCACCGACCTGACCTGGGTCACCCAGCGCCCGCCCCGCTACCTGCCCGACGCGATCGACGGCCGGGCCCTCTTCGATGCCGCCACCGCCCGCCGCAAGGCGCTCGACGCGGGCCGTACCGACACCGGCGGGGTCGCCTCCCTCGGCGACATCGTCGCCGTGCCGCCCGTACGCGCGGCACGCGACGCCGGACTCCTGCAGGCGAAGCCGATGTTCACCCGGCTCACCTCCACCGGCGCCGAGTGGGCCGACGGAACCTTCGCCGAAGCGGATGCGGTCATCTGGTGCACCGGCTTCCGCCCGGCCCTCGCCCACTTCGCGTCGATGCGCCTGCGGGGCACCCACGGCCACATCGCCACCGTCGGTACGCGCGCCGTCGACGAGCCGCGCCTGCACCTGCTCGGCTACGGAGACTGGACGGGCCCGGCCTCCGCCACCCTCGTCGGTGTCGGACGCCCCGCCCGCGACGCGGCCCGCGAGATAGCCGACCTGCTGGGCCGCTGAGCTGACACGGCAGATGGCAGGAACCCCACCGGATCGCTGGTGGGGTTCCTGCCATCTGTTGTATAGGCAGCGGTAGCGCGGATCAGTTGTCGGATCCGCCGGGCCGGGCGTCAGCGACTGTCGGCCCCCGCACACGGGAAGCAGCGCACGCTCCGGGCCGGTGTCTCGGCGGGAGGCGCGAGGAAGGGTCGCCTGTGGACCTCGTGCGCGATGACGCGTGCGTGGTTGGCGCACACGGCGGCGCCACAGGCGCGGCAGATGCCGACGGCTGGGCTCACGCTCCCTTGGGTGTGGCAGTCGAGGCAGTGCATCAGCGCACCTCCCCAGGGGTGGCCACCCGGCCTGCCGCGAACCTCTTGCGCCAGGCAAGGGATACGTAGACCAGGCCGATCAGGACCGGGACCTCGATGAGGGGGCCGACGACGCCGGAGAGGGCCTGGCCGGAGGTGACGCCGAAGGTGGCGATGGCAACGGCGATGGCCAGCTCGAAGTTGTTGCCGGCGGCGGTGAAGGCGAGGGTGGTGGTGCGGTCGTAGGCGAGGCCGATGGCCTTGCCGAGGGCGAAGGTGCCGAACCACATCACCGCGAAGTACACGAGGAGCGGGAGCGCGATGCGGGCCACGTCCAGGGGCTGCGAGGTGATCGTCTTCCCTTGCAGGGCGAAGAGGATGACGATCGTGAAGAGCAGGCCGTACAAGGCCCAGGGCCCGATCCTCGGCAGGAACTTCTCCTCGTAGGCGGCGCGTCCGAGCCTCTTCTCGCCGATGCGGCGGGTGAGGAAGCCCGCGAGGAGCGGGATGCCCAGGAACACGACCACGTTCAGCGCGATGTGCCAGACCGGGACGTCCAGGCCTTGGCCGTCGCCGAGTCCGAGCCAGCGGGGCAGCAGGTCGAGGTAGAACCAGCCCAGCGCGCCGAAGGCGATGACCTGGAAGACCGAGTTGAGGGCGACCAGGACGGCGGCGGCCTCGCGGTCGCCGCAAGCGAGGTCGTTCCAGATGATGACCATGGCGATGCAGCGGGCCAGGCCGACGATGATCAGGCCGGTGCGGTACTCGGGCAGGTCGGGCAGGAAGATCCAGGCCAGCGCGAACATCAGCGCCGGGCCGACGACCCAGTTGATGACCAGCGAGGAAACCATCAGCTTCCGGTCACCGGTGACCGCGTCGAGCTTGTCGTACCGGACCTTGGCCAGCACCGGGTACATCATGACCAGCAGGCCGATCCCGATGGGGAGGGAGATCCCGCCCACCTCCACCTTCGCCAGCACGTCGTTCAGGCCCGGGATGAGCCGGCCGAGCCCCAGGCCGACGCCCATGGCCAGCAGGATCCACACGGCCAGGAAGCGGTCCAGGGTGGACAGCTTGGCGACGATGGAGGGGCTCTCGGCACCCGGCGGCCGCGCGGCCGGGCCGGGTTCGGTCGTGGTCATGGGGGACTCGCTCTCGGTTTCGCGGAGGGGGGACGCGCGCGGCGACGCCTGCGCTGCCAGGAGAGCCGCAGTCGACAGGAATGCCCCCGCCCGGGCGCACCGGACCGAGCACGATCACATCAGTGCCAACTGAAATCAGCTCAGACTGATGCTCTCATATCACCCAACCCTGATGCCACCTAAGGCTGATATCAGGGCCGAATGGCCCAATCTGGGGGCGAATCGCACCAACGGGGGGGCGGCACGGCCACCAGGACTCAGGAGCAAGGGGGCGAGATCCCCCGAGCACTCACGCGTGACGAGCGAGCTTGACCGCGGAGACGAGCAGGATCACGGCCAGTGCAGGGATGAGCACCAGGTCCGAGAACGCCCCGAGCAGCAGCCCTCCCAGGACCGCCCCGGTGATGGAGCCGGCGACCATGACCACGGTGAACCGCCGGTTGGCGCCGAGTACGGCGAAGCTGCCGTCGCGGCTGTAGCGGGCGAAGGCGACCAGCATGGTCGGCAGCGACACCAGCAGGGACATGCTTCCCGCCGTCTTGATGTCCAGCCCGAACAGCAGCACGATCGTCGGGATCAGCAGCTCGCCGCCCGCAACGCCCATGATCGCCGCGACCACTCCGATGCCGAAGCCGGCCACCACACCGATCGGCACCTGTGCCGCCAGGGGAAGGGCGAGCGATCCCAGGGTGGTGGTGTGCGTGACCACGAGAGCGGCGGCCATGAGGACCATCAGGCCCGCCAGCACCTTGTAGAGGGTGGCGCTGCGCATCCGTACCGCCCACGAGGCTCCGACCCACGCGCCCAGCAGGCTCCCGGCCAGCAGGTTGGCGGCGACGGGCCAGTGCGCGGCCACCTCGGAGGCGGGGACCGCAGCCATGCGGGCGGGGAGCGCGACGAGGACCACGACCAGACTCATCGCCTTGTTCAGGATGACCGCGGAGAGCGCGGCGAACCCGAACAGGCCGATCAGCAGCGGCAGGCGAAACTCCGCGCCGCCCAGACCGATCATCCCGCCCAGGACGCCGATCGCCGCTCCGGCACCGAACACCAGGGGCGTCGAGTGTGTCGAACGGAGTGGGGCGAGATGCTGGTCGGTGCTCATTTTGGGCATCCTGCCCGGTGGCTGGCTCTACCCGCCATGGACCGGCCCCACCTTCAGGGAAAGGAACCGGGCTCCCGTCCCGGATTCGTCCGGACCTCCGAGTGCCGTCCGGCGTTGCTCGCCGTGTGGCGGGTGCCGGACTCCCCGCCAGCGACAAGCAGGAGGCGGTCACGGCCGGGTGAGGATGGTGCAGATCTCGCCCGCTGAGCATGTGTCCGGATCAGTGGTAGCCGCCCGTCGGGCGAGCTCATGTAGTGCGGCGCGGGTCTGGCGCAGTTCGGCCATGCGCCGCTCGATGTTCGCCAAGCGCTGGTCGATCAGCGTGGTGACGTGGCCGCAAGGTGCCCGGCCGCTGTCGCGGATGTCCAGCACGGACCGGATCTCGGCGAGGGTCAGCCCAGCCCCTTGGGCGTCACGGATGAACAGCAGCCGACTCACGGCCCCCGGCCCGTAGTCGCGGTACCCACCCGCCGTTCGAGGTGGAGCGGGCAACAGCCCGGACTGCTCGTAGAAGCGGATGGTCTTGGCCGTCACCTGGCTGGCCGCCGCGAGATCACCGATGCGCATCCCTCCACGCTACGCCTTGACCTTCCACCGCACTGGAAGGTCTAGCGTCGGAGCCACGAACCCCAAGAACCGAGGAGGACGGCGGGATGAGGATCATGATCCTGACGGTGCCCGACTGCCCGAACGTGCCCCTCGTGCGGGAGCGGATCACTGCCGCGCTCGACGGCCGCACGGCGCAGGTCGAGCTGATCGAAGTGCGCGACGAGGCCGACGCAGCACGCTGGGGCATGGCCGGATCGCCGACGGTGCTGCTCGACGGCGTCGACCCGTTCGCGGCGGCCGACGCACCGGCGAGTGTGTCATGCCGCCTCTACCGGGACACCGGTGGCCGCGCGGAAGGGGCGCCGACCGTCCAGGCTCTTCGTCAGGCCCTGTCCGGTGCGAGCACCCCGCAGGCCTCGGCCGGCCAGGACTGCTGCGATGCGGACGCGCTCGATCTGATCGGAAGGTCCGGACGGGGCCGGCGAGCCCCCACCGAGCAGGGCCTGCGTGCGGTGCAACAGGCGGTGCTGCGGCACTTCGCAGCCACAGGGCGTGCACCGGAGACGTCCGTGCTCGAAGCGACCGCCGTGCAGGCAAACAGGACGGCCGGCGAGGTGCTGGCCGAGCTGGACCGGGAGGACTTCCTGGCCCTGGACGACGCGGGCCGGATCCGGGCGGCATACCCGTTCTCGGCGACCCCGACTCGGCACGAGGTACGGCTGACCACCGGGGTGGAAGCGTGGTCGATGTGCGCCATCGACGCCCTCGGTATCTCCTCCATGCTCGGCCAGGACGCCGTGATCGCCTCCTCGGATCCGGTCGACGGTCGGCCGGTGACCGTCACCTGCACCGGCGACGCAACGCTTTGGGACCCGCCTACCGCAGTGGTGTTCGTCGGTCGTCGCGACGGTGCGGGCCCCGCCGCCATGCTCTGCTGTGACGCACTGAACTTCTTCACCAGCCACACCTCCGCCGAGCAGTGGCAACAGGAGAACCCAGAAGTGCGAGGGCAGATCGTCGGCCAAGCCCGCGCCGCGGAGATCGGCCGGCAGACCTTCGGCCCCCTCCTCCGCGAAGACTGAGCACCACTCCCTGATGGTGGTCAGGCTCGGAAACCGTCATCATCGCAACCGGGAGAGCGGTCCCGAGTCTGAGCGAGAGCTGGCAGACCATGGCGAACCCGATGGACCGGCAGGCCGTGTACGAGGACTACGAGCGCGCCCGCCGCACCTTCCACGAGCTGCTGGGCACCGCCTCCGGGGCAGACCTCGCCCGGCCCACCCGTGGCACCAAGTGGACCAACGGGCAGCTGCTGTGGCACATGCTCTTCGGATACATGGTCGTCCGGGCTCTGCTGGTCCTCGCCCGCGTCTTCGGGCGGCTCCCACGCGGCGTCGGCAAGGCGTTCGCCCGGCTCCTGAATGCGGGAACCGTGCCGTTCGACTGGGTCAACTACGCCGGCCCGCGCGGGGCCGTGAAGGTCTACGGACCGCGCCGGATGGGCACTGCCTTCGACCGCGTCCTCGACTCCCTCCAGCGTCGGCTGGCCGCCGCGTCCGACGCCGACCTGGCCCGAGGAATGCACTTCCCCGTCCGGTGGGACCCGTTCTTCCAGGACTTCATGACGCTCGCGGACATCTATCGCTACCCGACGCAGCACTTCGACTTCCACTGCCGCCAGCTCACCCTGGACGGCGAGCTCAACTGATCTTCGGGCTGCGGCGCTCCAGCAGGACGACGTCGCGCCACACGCCGTGGTGGCGGCCGATGCGTTGGCGGGTGCCGATGACACGGAAGCCGGCCCGCTGGTGCAGGGCCAGACTCGCGGTGTTCTCGGGGAAGATCCCCGACTGGATCGTCCAGATGCCCGCCGCCTCGGTCGAGGCGATCAGGGCGTCGAGCAGGGCGCGGGCCACACCACGACCCCGGGCGCCGGGATCCACGTAAACGGAGTGCTCGACCACGCCCGCATAGGCGCACCGGTCGGAAACCTTGGAAGCGGCCACCCAGCCCAGCAGCTTCCCGTCCTGGCCGACCGCGACGAAGCGGTGCTCCGGCAGCTTCGCCGCGTCGAAAGCCGCCCAGGTGGGGGCCTCGGTCTCGAAGGTGGCGTTGCCCTCGTCGATCCCGGCCTGGTAGATCGCCAAGACCCTGTCAGCGTGATCGCCCGTCATGGGGGTGATGTTCACGGCCGCCGCCCCAGGATCGCCGACACGGCCGCCGGGAAGCACTCCAGGCACGCGGCGTTGACCTCGTAGCGGACGGAAGTTCCCTGCCGCTCGGGCAACACGAAGCGCACCTCGGCCAGCAGTTTGAGGTGGTGGGACACGGTCGACTGGCCGATGGGCAGTCGCTCGGTGATCTCCCCGACCGTCAGGGGGCGCCGCTCCTCCGCCAGTAGGTTCAACAGTCGTACGCGCATGGGGTCCGCCAGGGCCCTGAACCACCCGGAGTACGTCTGCGCATCCTCGGGGCTCAGCCCCTGCCCGGCTTTCATCGCCTCGGTCATCGATAATCGACGATAGTCGATGAATGAGACGCCCGAAAGACCTGCACGCAGGCACAGATGAACAGGTCAGGCGGGCAGGTCAGGCGGAGCGGCCCAGCATCTGGCTCATCGCAGCGACGACGGAAGGCTCCACGCGGTAGTAGACCCAGGTGCCGCGACGCTCCGAGGACAGCAGACCCGCCTCTTTGAGCTTCTTCAGGTGGTGGGACACCGTCGGCTGGGAGACGCCCACGTCGGAGATGTCGCAGACGCACGCCTCGCCGCCCTCATGCGAGGCGATCGCAGAGAAGAGCCGCAGGCGCACCGGGTCGCCGAGGGCCTTGAACATCAGCGAGGTCCGCTCGGCCTCTTCAGCCGTCAGCGGCCGCTCGGTCAGCGGCGGGCAGCAGGGTACCGCGGCTCCGTCTTCGAGCATCGGCAGCAGCTTCGTGGAGGACATGAAGCAATCCTCCCCTCAAATTCGACAGATGTCTATGTTGACGTACGTCGATGCACGGTGGGATGCTGAATCCAGAAGGACATCGACGTTCATCGAATCAACCGGGAGCCCGTCGTGAACGCATCCACCGAAGCCCTGCCCGTCGTCGTCATCGGCGCAGGCCCTGCCGGCCTCGCTGCTGCTTCCCACCTGGTCGAACGCGACATCGAGCCCCTGATCCTGGAAACCGGGCCCGCCGCCGGCAGCGCCGTACGCGAGTGGGGCCACGTACGGCTCTTCTCCACCTGGTCCGAGCTCGTGGACCCGGCCGCCGAGAAGCTCCTCGCCCCCACCGGCTGGACCGCTCCCGACCGCACGACCTACCCCTCCGGTGCGGACTGGGCCGAGCAGTACCTCCAGCCCCTCGCCGACGTCCTCGGCGACAAGGTCCGCTACGGCGCCACGGTGACCGGCGTCTCCCGCCTCGGCCGGGACCGCATCGTCGACGCCGACCGCGAGGCCCAGCCCTTCACCGTCAGCATCCTGAACGCCGACGGCACAGAGGAGCGCCTCACCGCCCGCGCCGTCATCGACGCCTCCGGTACGTGGTCCACCCCCAGCCCGATCGGCGGCGACGGCATGCCCGCCCTCGGCGAGAAGGCGGCCGCCGACCGGATCTCCTACCGGATTCCCGACCTCAAGGACCCGGCCGTCCGCGCCCGCTACGCCGGCAAGCGCACCGCCGTCATCGGCTCCGGAGCCTCCGCCTTCACCGCCCTCGCCTACCTGGCCGACCTCTCCGTGGAGGAATCCGGCACCCACTCGGTGTGGATCCTCCGCCGCGGCATCAGCGGCTCCACCTTCGGCGGCGGCAGCGCCGACCAGCTCCCCGCCCGCGGCGCCCTCGGACTCGCCGCCAAGGCCGCAGTCGACAACGGCCACGCCGACGCGGTGACGGGCTTCCGTACCGACGTCGTCGAGCGCCACGGCGACCAACTGGTCCTGGTCGCCGAGGACGGCCGCCGCCTCGACCCCCTCGACGAGGTCATCGTCCTCACCGGCCTCCGCCCCGACCTCACCTTCGTGAACGAGCTGCGCCTCGCCCTCGACGAGCGCCTCCAGGCCCCCGTCGACCTTGCTCCGCTGATCGACCCGAACCAGCACTCCTGCGGCACGGTCTACCCCCACGGTGTGAAGGAGCTCTCCCACCCGGAGAAGGACGTCTACCTCGTGGGCATGAAGTCCTACGGCCGAGCCCCGACCTTCCTGGCCATGACGGGTTACGAGCAGGTCCGCTCGATCGCCGCCCACCTCGCGGGCGACCACGAGGCCGCCGAGCGCGTCGAACTCACCCTTCCCGAGACGGGAGTCTGTGGCGGCGCGGGTCTCTTCGACCAGCCCCAGGCGGCCGAGGAGACCAGCGGCGGAGGCTGCTGCGCGGCCCCGGCCACCCTCACGATCGGCGCCCCCGCCTCCTCCGGCGGCTGCTGACCCCGGTGGCCGACACCCAGGCCGACGCGGCCGCGACCGGGACGGGGGTCCGGTCGCGGACGCGCGCCGCCCCGCCCGCCCCCTGCGCCCCACCAAGCCACCA
>NZ_JBHWMB010000028.1:81307-94018 GCF_042730015.1 Streptomyces sp. NPDC059957
TGTCAACGCCTATGCCGTCTTCCTTTTCGTTGGGGTAGGAGATGGTAAGAGGGGTGGAGCTAGTGACACGGTTGTTTGCAGTGCTGGGGCCCCCTCCTCCCCCCCCCCCCCCGCGCCGCGCTGCCCGCCCTGTGCGCCACACAGATCACCAGCTGGGGCATCGTCTACTACGCCTTCCCCGTCCTGCTCCCGCGCCTGACGGCCGACACCGACTGGTCCACCAACGCCGCGACAGCCGCCTTCTCCCTCGCGCTCCTCGTCTCGGCGGTCGCCGGCATCCCCATCGGCCGCATCCTCGACCGCCGAGGACCGCGCGCGGTGATGACCGCGGGCTCGGTCCTCGGCACCCTCGCGCTCCTCGTGATCGCGGCAGCCCCCAACCTGGCCGTCTTCACCCTGGGTTGGGTGCTCGCTGGTCTGACCATGGCCGCCACCTTCTACCCGCCCGCCTTCGCCGCCCTCACCCGCTGGTGGGGTCCCGACCGCATCCGCGCCCTGACCATCGTCACCCTCGCCGGCGGCCTCGCCTCCACCGTCTTCGCGCCGCTCACCGCAGTCCTCGCGGAGCACCTGAGCTGGCGCGCCACGTACGCCGTCCTCGCGGTGATCCTCGCCGCCGTCACGATCCCCGCACACGCCCTGGCCCTACGCGCCCCCTGGCCAGCCGCCCCACCGCAGCCACCCACCAGGGACGGCACCACGCCCATCCCCCGCAGCCGCCCCTTCATCCTGCTGGCCGTGGCCTTCACCCTCTCCGGCTTCGCCATGTACGCCGTCGTCATGGGCCTGATCCCCCTCCTCACCGAACGCGGCGCCACCCCAACCCAAGCCGCCTGGGCACTCGGACTCGGCGGTGCAGGCCAGACGCTGGGCCGCACCCTCTACGCATCCCTCGCCACACGTACGTCCGTCACCACCCGCACCGCCACCCTCATAGCCCTCGGCGCCGCAACGACGGCATCACTGGCCTTCGCCCCGGGCCCGATCCCCCTGCTGGTCGCTCTCTCGATCCTGGCAGGAATCGTCCGCGGCAACCTCACCCTCCTGCAGGCCACCGCCGTCACCGACCGCTGGGGCACCACCCACTACGGCCACCTCTCCGCCCTCCTCGGCGCTCCGGCCCACATCGCCGCAGCACTGGCTCCCTGGGCAGGAGCCGCCCTCGCCGGCACCCTCGGCGGCTACCCCACCCTCTTCGCAGCCCTCGCGGGCGCCTCGCTCCTCGCAACGGTTCTCGCCGTTGCTTCAGGGGCGAAACCACACCCGGTCAGCGACGGGCATCCGGGGTGAGTGTGATCCAGCCGTCCGGGATCCAGCCCTCGATGTAGCCCTCCAGGAACAGCTCGAACTCCGGGATTGCGAGGTGCGCGACCTCGGCGAGTGCCTGGCGCCACGGAACCCACAACTGCGTTGCCCAGGGGGCACCTTCGACGTGCGCTGTGAACAAGCGCACCTTCCGGCGTGCGCCATCAGCGGGCGAGACATCCGCGAGTCGGGCCACCGTCCCGCCGAAGCGGAAAGCCGAGTCGGCAGCGAGCCGGCATGCAGCCGCTCTGTACGACTCGCCCTCAGCGCACGCATCCATGGGCAGGCTCATGAGCCCGGGCGAGTACTGGACCAGGCCCAGCCGGTGGCGCTCATCAAGGCACACGAGGTACACCTCACGGCGCGCTCTTGGTGCATACATATCCACAAGAAAAAGAATGGCCCGCCGGGAGCGCAACGCACTCCGGGCAGACCGAACGGGTGGGCAGCCGACGAGTTCAGGACTCGGGCGGCACGGGTGGCGCGGGCGGCAACGCCGCCGGCCCGGGCCAGACCTGAAAACCGAAGGACGCTTCCAAGCGGGCGAGCGTGCCCGAGTCCGGCATGACCCTGCCGTTGAGCACCCTGCTGATCGTCGAATGCGTCAGGCCGGTCGCTGCCGCGAGGCTGCGCAGAGTATGCCCGGTGGAGGACATGGCCCTGGCGAGGTTCCTGGACAAGGCCTGGCCGTAGTAGGCGCTGACCGGCGCCTCGGGAGCGAGAGCGGCATTGGGCCAAGCGCCGTCCACGACGTAGTCGCGCGGCTGCTTGTCGTTGCTGCTCCGGGGCATGCCGAGATCATCCCACGTACCCATGGGGCCGACCCTTCCCTTGTCTCGGATCCCGTCACGGAGACCTCTCGGGTGTTGCATGTAAGGATCAGAGTAGGGGTCCAGGCATCGCCCGTGCAGCACATTCCAGGGTTCAGGAGCGCTCCATGTCGGCAGGCGAGGACACCGGACGATCCCGCACGCGCCACTCGGCTGCCGTTCGCGCGCAATGCGCCGCCCCGGCACGCCTCCTGGGCTGCACCAAGACCTGAGGCAGGTTGCAAGTCTTAAGAGTCAATGCACACAACACTGCGCGCGCACAGCGCAGTTGTGTCGAACCTCCCGAGAATCCGCGCGCTCGCATCTCTGCGTTTGCCTGCGGTGCGCGCGAAGGCTCGCTAGCTTGTGGATGGATCACCAGAGGGGGCGGTGCATGACCACAACAGGTGAGGGGTCCGTGCACCCCCTCGTTGGACACCTGCGCGAGATCCAGGCCGGCGAGCACGCCAAATGGGTCATCGCGACAGGCGTGCTGGCTGAGATACGGCAAGAGATGGCCGACGTTCAGCGTCGCTTCGAAGAAGCGGAGCGATCCCTCCTGTCCGCTGACGTACGACTGTCGGCGGTAAGCGACACGGTTCGCCAGGCAGAAGAGTTCTTGGGGGTGGAGCCCACCTCAACGCCGCCGACGGAGCCAGGTGGGCGCCCGGATCCCGCAGGCCCGCAGAGGGCCGGTCCCGACACCCCCGCCTCCGACGTCAATACGGGGCCGAAGTCCTTCACAGACCTGGTCCTCGAGGCACTCGCGGACGGCCTGGATACGCCGACATCCAAGATCGTCGCCCGAGCTCAGCTGGAGCGTCCGGAAGTGACCGCTCGACAACTCACCAACTGTGCCAGCAATCTGCGAGCCAAGGGGAAGATCCTCATTGTCGGCCGCGGGGTCTACCGGCTGGCCACCAAGGAGCCGCGTACGTAGAGACCATCGCCTCTCACACAGAAAAGGCGCCGCCCGGGTGGGAAAGACCCTGGCGACGCCGTGACACGTCAGCTGAGGGCCCACGCGCCGCCTCCAGGCTAGGCCATGGAGTAGCGGCCCACCCGGCCCTCGGGAATTTTGTGCATTCAGCACTTGATCACCAATGAGGGCCCACACCATGCCATCGAACGCATTCATGCACCACAGGCCCGCAGGGGCCGACGGCAGTCAGACGCTCCAGCACACCCAGGGGAGTGTTCGATGAGTGCCGCGAACGAGGCCCGCAACATCATGCCCACCTCCGGAATGACCACCCAGCGCCAGCTACAGGTGGTCGATGCGGTCGCCCAACTGGGCGGCGACGACCGGCTGGCCATCTCGACCAAAGTGATCGCCGACAAGCTGGATCTCAGCGCCTCCAACGTCTCCAATTCGCAGGGGTTTCTTCGTCAAGCCGGCCTGCTGGAGACCCACCACGGATCCCTTTCCGTCACCGCTGCCGGCCTTCAGCTGACGCGCCTCCGATCTGAGGACTCTGCACGCGCCCGGCTTTTCCTGCGCGATCACTGGCGGTCCGCCTGGTTCACCAAGGCAGCCAAGCGCCTCCTGCGGCAAGGGCCGAAGGAGAGGACGACGCTCGCCAAAGAGCTGGGCCAAGGGCTGGCGGCGGCGTCGCGCGAACGCGGGCTCTACCTCGTGGACTGGCTCGACTACGCCCTGATCGTCCACGTCGCCGAGGACGGCACGGTCCATCTCCCGGACGCCGTTCCCGCACCTCCGCACCCCACCACTCCGGCATCCGGCCTGTTCCTCAGCTCGGTCGAAGCGACCATGGCGCTGCCCGACGACACCTTCGTGGCGGCCATGCGGGCGTACGGGACCCTCGTGAGCACGCTCCGGGGGCCGGCGGCCCGCGCCTAGTCAGGCCCGCTCGCCCCACCACACCGAATGACGCCCCGGGCCGTCCCGCCCGGGGTCTCTTCGGCACGTCCTCATCCATTCGCCCACGCCGGGTTGCAGCGGAGATCACACATGCCCACCGTGATGGTGCAAGTATGGAACAAAATGAATCATTCGAATCTTCCCAGTCAGAGGGTCGGGGGAGGGGTCGAACTGCTCTCCCCGACCCTCAGAAGGACCGTCATCATGGGAAGCGACCTGTCTCTGATCCATGCCATCGACCTCGTCATCGACGCGTGGCGGGAGATGACCGCCCTCGACGAGATGTCCGAGCAGACCTTCGACAAGTTCGGTCTCCTCATCAAGAGGTTCGAACGGAACGCCACTGCACGAGGCGTACTGCTCGTCTCGGACGTCACCGATGGCATCGCCGAGGACTTCGTCAACGCCAAGGGCCGGAGCCGCCACGGCCACGTCTCGGACTCGGCGGTAGCTACCCGTCGGGGCCGCCGAAGCGTCTTGCGGACCGCCTTCCGCACACTGCACGAGCTCGGGCTGAGCGACCAGGATCCGACACGCAACATCGTCCTGCCCGCCCGCACCTACGAAGGTTCCCGCCCTCTCACCGAAGATGAGGCCGTATTGCTGCGCCACCACGCCGCATACGCGGCCCGGCCGACCCGGCACGCAGCCGCGGCGGCCCTCGCCCTGGCCGGCGGGCACAGCGGCGAGATCGGGCACAGCGTCGTGGCCGACCTCGACCTGCCGCACAGCCGCGTCTGGATGCACGGAGCGCGCAAATACGACCCCCGCTGGTGCCGGCTGGACGCCTGGAGCCGCCACGTACTGGCCGATCGAGCCCGCCACGTCCTCGCTCAGCACCCGGACAAGAGCACCGCGCGCCTCGCAGTGTCCTGCACCCCGGCACCCGATCCGGCCCTGCAATCGCGCACGTGCGTCGCGCTCCGCGATCTGCTGCGCAGGATCGGCCTCGACGGGGAACCCGACGTCACCCCGGCTTCCGTCACCACCCGTGCCGCCGTCGAGACCTTCGAAGTGACCGGCCGCATCGAGGAATCCGCCCGAAGGCTCGGGATCCGATCCCTGGACAGGGCCGCCTCCATCGTCGGCTACGACTGGCAGACCGACCCCGCCTACACCGACGGAGGTCCGCCCCGTGCCTGACGACGTCTTCGGAACCCCCAAGCCCCAGCCCGAACGCCCGAACCGCAAACGCCAGCTCACCGACCAAGACCAGCGCAGCATCGCGGAGCGCGTCCGCGACTGCCTCGACTACCCGCTCCTATACGAGATGGCGGAACTCCTGCCCCCACCGAACGCCGTCGGATGCCCCCGCGAGTACCCGGGCATCGTCTACCTGATCATGGCCGCCCTCACCCCGGTGACGAAGTCCAAGCGCTCCACCACAGGACTCCTGGCGTCCCCCCAGGACTGGCGCAGTGTACGGGCGAGCATCCGCCGCCACCTGGGCCGCAGGGCAGCGGCCGCCCTGCCCCTCACCGCACCCTCCCGCGGGCAATACCAGGACGCCCTGAACAACCTCCTCGTGCCGGCCGCCGACGCACTCGAGGAGGCATTCCGCAGGTACGCCGCCCAGCAAGCCCTGAGCCAGGGGCTGTTCCCTTCGGACGCACCCAAGGTATGGAGCCGCCCCGAACGCCGACAGCTCCTCGTCGGCGACGCCACCGTCCCCAAGGCACCCTCCAAAGCACGCGCCGTGGAGATCAAGGACGATGACACCGGACTGATCCGAAACCACCGCGTCGACCCGGCCGCCCGCATCTACTACGAGAACGGGGAGAAGGAGAAGAAGCGGGTACGCGGCACCAAGTGGTTCTTCGCCTCCGGACGCGACACCGGCTACTGGACCCGCGTCATCCTCAGCTTCGCCCACGTCGCCGGCGGCGAATACGAAGACGAAGCGGCCATCGCCGTACGACAGTTCCGCATGCTGAAGGACGCGCTGCCCCACTGCATGGGCGTCGTCTACGACGGAGCCTTCCGCGGCGTCCACCGCGACGCCCTCGCCCGGACCGGCCTGTTGGCCATCAATAAGCAGCACGGATCCGTCGCCCCGGTCTTCTACGAGCGCATCAGCCCCTGCCGGAGCGGCCACGAGCTCTGGTGCGACCAAGGCCGCATCGCCGAGAGCATCCGCATCGACGACGGCACCCGCATCCTCGAACCCCTCCCAATCACCAAACTCGAGCACCGTGCCGGAGCCTCCAAGAGCCGCTGGTACCACGTCCTCAAGATCCCCTGCCGGCACGGCGACCACGACTACCGCGTCCCCGTCGGCATCACCACCACCCCCGCCGACCGGACCCTGCGCTCCGCCGACACCGGCAAGCGCATCAAGAGCGACAGTGAACGCGGCTTCCACCGAGCCGAATACCTCCAGCAGATCCCCGAGGCCAGCCTCACCCACCAACTCCTCTACCCCTACCGCGCCGACTCCGAGTCCGTCCACAGCCAGTTCGACCAGAGCCTCTGGAACCGCCGCATGATCGCCTACGGCGTGGATCGCCAGAAGATCTTCGTCCTCGGCTTCGCGCTCTCCCAGAACGCCACCAGCCACCAGATTTACCTCCAAGCCCGCAGCAACGCCCAACAGGCGCTCCGCATCGCCTGACGCCCCTCGACCCCACGAAGGCCGCTGCCCACCCCAGGGCGCGGCCTTCGCTCCGTTAGCGGCCCCTCAGGGGCAAGCGGAACAGAACGGACGCTCCACCAGCCTGCCCATGCCTGTGCCGCACCCCCGGCCACCCCACCCACCACCCGAGACACTCAGAAACCCCAGGTCACGACCATGCCTTCGCCTCAGGCCCACTCCCAGGGCAATCCATGCGACCACTCCCAGCACGATCCGCTAGGCTGTCAGCGGTCAGACGACTCCCAGGCGTGTGCTCGGGAAAGTGTCCGCGAGGGCATCTCCGCTCGAGTGTGTGCACGTCATCTGACCAGCTTGTTTGTCGAGGCGGCCCGTGCGATCCCTCTGGGGTTTACGGCAAGGTTTTCGACAAGCCCCCGCCTTCGTAGCTCAGGGGATAGAGCACCGCTCTCCTAAAGCGGGTGTCGCAGGTTCGAATCCTGCCGAGGGCACAAGCGCAGAGGCCCCCAGCCGATCTTGGCTGGGGGCCTTTGACGTCTACGTCTGACATCAGCGACGGCGGTCACTGCCGACCGGGCGCCTCTTGAGCAGGCCGTCCCTACGGTGCCCGCACATCACTGGCCGGGTCTTCGATCACCTGCTGACGCCGCCGAAAAGCGAGCCTGGCAGCATGCCGCCATGGACCAAGCTTTGAAGACCCTGGAGCACGAGTTCCGTTCTGAGCCCGGAAGCTTCCTGCTGGGGCTGCGATGCGATCTGGTCTGGGACCAAGCCGGCTTCTCGAAGCTGGAGAAGGCCATGCGCGCTGTGTGTGAACGCATGCAGGAGGCCGAGGAGCTGCCTCGATGGCTGGCCGAGGGGTACTACCAAGTGGCCACGGAGGTTCCCTCGTGGACGGCACACCCCAACTTCCCTCGCCCGGAGCCGGCGGACTACTACGCCGCATGCATCGAGCGGCTCACGGATCTGGCCGACTGGTTCTTCCGGGGGTGGCACGCTTACACGGAGCCGCGCATTTGGCCGGAGCTGTAGGCGCCCAAGCCGACACGGGTCCGCCACGGGGCTGCCACGGGTTCGCCAGGCGCGACGTGTCGTGGACCGGCGCAGTCGGTGCGGGATCAGGTCACCAGGTCGGCGTAGAGGATCACGTTGTTCGTGCGGTGGCCGTTCTTGATCTCGCCGCCGCAGGTCAGCAGGCGCAGCTCGGGGCGGTTGGTGTCCCCGTAGACCTTGTCGGTCGGGAAGTCCTTCTTGTCGACGTCCTCGATCTCGCGGATCTTGAACCTGGCCGTCTTCCCGTCCTCGCGCGGCACCTCGATCAGGTCGCCGAGCTTGATCTTCTTGACGTTCTTCATCACCGCGGGCCCGTACTTCGTGTCGAAGTGCGCGACGAGGACGGCCGCCCCCTTCTCGCCCGGGGTCACGCCCTGGGTCCACCAGCCCGGGTTGTCCGCATCGGTGTCCGCGTCCGGTACGCCGAGCTCGCCCGTGGCCGGGTCCACCGCGAGGTCGACCATCTTCTTCGCGTCCACGCCCGCCGCGTCGATCTTCATCCCGGTCGGCTTCGACCCCGGGAGGGCGGGTGCGGCCTCGCCCGCGGGAGCGGGGGCCGCCGTGCTGCCCACCTTGGGGTCCGGCGGCAGAACGGCGGCGCTGCCGGCCCCGCCGCCGGTGCCGCACGCCGTGAGGGTGCCGCAGGCGGCGAGGGTGGCGAGCGCCGCGACGGCGGCGGTACGGACGGTGGCGCGCATGATCGTTTCCCTCGGGTCGGCGTCACCTGCGGTGGCGACGACCACGACGTTACGAGGGTCATGTCCGGGTCTTCCGTCGGCAACGTAACAGCCGGCCGGACACCTCCTCGCGAAACCGTTAAGGCCTCGAAGGAGCAGAAGAGGAGCAGAAGAGGAGCAGAAGTAGGCCCTTCCGGCCTGGGCCGGAAGGGCCGCATCGTCATATCCGCGACTTCACGACATCACGATTTCACGACAGGGGGCGGGGGCGGACTCGGCCCCCCGTCAGCTGAGGCCTCTGCTGCGCTCGCCGATGCGGTCGCCCTGCGGGGTCCCTGCCCGCTTGAGTTCCGCCTTCGTGTGCGCTCCGCCCTTGATCTTGCTCCGGACCGGACCGGAGAAGCCGTGCGCGTGTTGCACGGTGCGGGGCAGGTTGGTCGCATCCGCGGCCTTCGCGACAGCCGCCTGGAAGTCCTGCTTCTGCTCTTTGCTCATCCCGTCGTCACTCCCTAAAAAGACTCGGGGCACCCAATCGGACTACTGGGATCGTATGCATATAAAGGGTCCAACGCACCCGGACCGGACGTAACAAACGGTCGATCAAGGACTCGGCGGTGCCGGGCGCTCCGGCGGCCCCAGTACCTCGTAGAGCAGCTCCTCCGGGCACGGGGTGCCCCGCGGGATCTGGTACTTCGCCGCGATCCGGTACTCCCCCGGCGCCGGGGCCAGCAGCTCCGTCCACTCGTCCCCGGTACCGTCCGAGGCCGCCTTGAACAGGCACCCGGCCGTGTTCGCGTAGACCTTGGGCAGGGCGACCGCACCCTTCGGCGCGGCCTTCCCGGCGGCCTTCGAGGCCTCCGTCTCCTGCGGCGGCTCCACCGGCTTGCCCGCGCCGTCCACCAGGCCCAGCCACGGGGAGTGCGGGATGCGCACCATCACCCGCCCGGCCTGCTTCACGTCGATGACCAGCTGGTCGGCGCCGGCCCGCACCACCGTCGCGGGGCCGGTGACCAGGTTCGTCGGGTCCGTGACCTTGAAGAGCTGCCAGTTGGCGTCGCCCCACACCTGCTGGAGGTACGGAAGCCCCTCCCGCACCAGCTTCGCCTCGTCCCGCCCGCCCTCGTCGGGTTTGTCGGCGGGCAGCACCACGTAGTGCACGCCCCAGCGCTCCAGCCACTCGCGGTAGCTGTCGGCCGTCAGGGTGTCGTCGTAGAAGACCGGGTTGCGCTCTAGGTCGGCCTGCCGGTTCCAGCCGCGCGCGAGGTTCACGTACGCGGGGAAGGCGGAGGACTCGCGGTGGCTGCTGGCCGGGACCACCTCGACGCGGCCCCGGTCGGCGCCCGCCTTCTGGAGCTGGTCCACCAGCGGGGCCAGCTCCCGGCTCCAGGAGGCCAGCGGGGTGGTGCGGACGATGTCGGTGACGCTGTTGACGGTGATCCAGGCGGTCACGCCGGTGAGCGCGAGGAGCAGCCCGTACCAGCGGCGCGTGCGCGGAGCCGCGTACGGGAGGGCCGCGAGCAGCACCACCGCGCCGAACAGCATCGCCAGCCGGGTCACGTTCGAGCCGACCTGGGAGTCGATCGCCCAGGTCAGCGCCACCCCGAAGGCGTAGATCGCGGACGCGGTCCGGACCGATTTCCAGCTCTTCGGTACGAGGAACAGCGCGGCCAGCGCGCACGCGAACGGCAGCGCCGCCGAGATCAGCTTCATCGGCTGGGTCCCCGAGAAGGGGAACAGCCAGGCGGACAGCCCGACCACCGCCGCCGGGGCCAGGCCCAGCGCGTACGCGCCCGGGCGCCGGCCGTTCAGGAACAGCGCGGCCGCGATCACCCCGAGGAACAGTCCGGCGACCGGGCTGGAGGCGGTGGCGATCGCCGCGAGCGGAGCCGCCACGGCGGCCTTGGCCCAGCGCCGCTCGGCCCATTTGCGGGGCCAGCAGAAGACGGCGGCGACGGCCCCGAGGGCGAACATCGCGCCGAGACCGAAGGTGACGCGGCCCGACACGGCGTTGCACAGCAGCCCGTACACCCCGGCCAGGGCGGGCCACAGCGGCTCGCGGACGGCGCCCCGGCAGCGGGTCAGGATCATCGCGAGCAGCCCGGCCGAGACCGTACCGGCGATCATCATGGTGGTGCGGACGCCGAGCACGTGCATCACGTAGGGCGAGACCACGCTGTACGAGACGGGGTGCATGCCGCCGTACCAGGCGAGGTTGTACGCGGAGTCGGGATGGCGGCCCACGAACTCGGCCCAGGCGTCCTGCGCGGCCAGGTCGCCGCCGCTGTTGGCCACGGCGAAGAACCAGATCACGTGCAGCAGCCCGGCCAGCGCGGTGGCGACGGCCACGGGGTGCCGGCGGGCCCAGCCGAGGGCGCGGAGGAGGTGACCGAGGAGGGCATTGCGGACCGGCCCGGGGGCGGCCTGCGGGCTCGGGGCTCGGGGGGCCTCGGGGGCTTCGGCGGCTCGGCTCGGGGCCTCGTCCCGGACCGGGGCATGGCCGTGGCCCGGGTCCGGGGCATGGCCGTGGCCCGGGTCCGGGGCATGGCCGTGGCCCGGGTCCGGGGCATGGCCGTGGCCCGGACCCTGGTCCTGATCCTGGCCCTGTTCCTGCCGCTCAGCGGTGGTCACGCCGACGTACTCCCCACTCCGGTCACCTCGGGTGCGTCCCTCGGTTCGTAGACGCGGTCCGGCGCCTCCAGGTTGCCCCGGGGCGCCGGACCGCGGTCCGCGCTCGTGCGCGGCGTCGGCTCAGCCGACGCGCGTCAGCTTCTTGCCGATGCCGGGTGCGGTGAGGTCGCTCTGCAGCGCCACCGGCACCTTCACCTGGCTCGCGCCCTCGCCGACGGTCAGCATGCCGATCTCCGAGCCCGCCTTGGCGGTCTGCGGGAGCTGGCCGGCGCCGTCTGCCAGCTTGGTGGAGATGGTGAGGGTCGGCCAGCCGACCGCTTCCACGTCGGCGGTCGCCACGACCGGGACCCGGGTGCCGAGTCCGTCGTCCACGTAGCCGACGACCGTGCCCTTCTCGATGACGCGCGCGGCCTTGAGCATCTTCTGCGTGGCGATCATGACGTCCTTGCTCGCCTCGATCGCGGTGCCGAGGATCGGCACGCCGTGCTGGCCGAGGACCGCGCCGACGATCAGCTGGTCGGTCTTGCCGACCTGCTTGTGGGCGGCGAAGAGCAGGTTGCCGCCGGCCTTGGTGGTGGAGCCGGTCTTGATCCCGAGCGAGCCGTTGAACGGAACCAGGTCGTTGTAGTTCCGCCACTTCTTGCCCGAGGCGTCGGTCCACGACGGCTGCTTCGTGATCGCGATCAGCTCCGGCATCTCGACGATCTTGAGGCCGAGCTTGACCTGGTCCTCGGCGGTGCTGACCGTGGTCGCGTCCAGACCCGAGGGGTCCGTGTACGTGGTGTTGGTCATGCCGAGTTCCTTGGCGGTGTCGTTCATCTTCCGGACGAACGCCTCCTGCCCGCCGTCCCAGCGCGCGAGCAGTCGCGCGACGTTGTTGGCGGACGGGATCATGATCGCGGAGAGGGCGTCCTTCTGGGAGATCTTGCCGCCCTCCTTCAGGTTGTTGACCGTGGACTCGCCCTCGGTCTCCTTCTTGCCGTCCTCGACCGCCTGCTTGTCGACGGGGATCATCCGGCCCTCCTCCCCCTTCTTCATGGGGAAGTCCTTGAGGATGACGTAGGCGGTCATGGCCTTGGCCACGCTGCCGATCGCCACGGGCTTCTGCTCGCCGAAGGACCCGACGGTGCCGAGGCCGGCCGCGGCCATGTAGGCCTGGCCCTCCTTCGGCCACGGCAGGTTCGGGGCGCCGCCCTCGAAGGTGTACGAGGTGTTCGCGGTCACCTTCAGCGTCGGCGTGGGCAGCGGGCGCACGAGCTGGACGACGGCGAGGACCACCGCGAGGAGCACGAGGATCGGCGCGTAGATCTTGAACCGGCGCAGAGCCGTGCGGGCCGCGCTGGGCGGCGGGGGCGGGTTGTTGGTGAGGTCCGCCAGCATGTCGAGCGGCGGCTTGGGCGGCAGCGGCTGCTGCGTGGTCCGCTCGGGGGACTCGTACGGCACGGGGGGCCGCACCCCGCCGGGTACCGGAGCCCGCCCCGGAGCCGGAGCCTGCGCCTGCGCTGGGCCGGCCGCGGCCCTCGGAGCACCGGGGGCCGGGGGCGCGCCCGGGGTGGGCCGCGCCGGCACGTCGTCGCTCCGCAGCGGTACGAAGGTGCTGTTGCCCTGCCGGGCGGAGCCGGGCTGGGCGGTGCTGTTGCCCTGCCGGGCCGTGCCCGGGTTCGCCGTGCCCGGCTGGGCGGTGCTGTTGCCCTGCCGGGCCGTGCCCGGGTTCGCCGTGCCCGGCTGGGCGGTGCTGTTGCCCTGCCGGGCCGTGCCCGGGTTCGC
>NZ_JBHWMB010000028.1:94117-101492 GCF_042730015.1 Streptomyces sp. NPDC059957
CCGTGCCCGGCTGGGCGGTGCCGGGCTTGATGGCCCGGAACACGGCGGTCCGCTCGCTGTCGGAGGGCTCGTCGTCGGCCGGGGCGGCCGGAGCCGGCGGCTTGACCGCCCGGAACACGGCCGTCCGCTCGCTGTCCTCCGCCTGGCCACCCGGAGCGGTCCCGGCACCGGAGCCGGGCTTGACCGCCCGGAACACGGCGGTCCGCTCACTGTCGGAGGGCTCGCCGGAGCCGGTGCCACCAGCGGTACGCGGGTCACCGGAGCCGGCCGGGGTCCGCGGAGGCGTCTGGCCGCCCGGGGTCCCCTGGTTGCCCGGGGCGCCCGCGGGGGCCCGGGTTCCCGGAGCGCCCGAAGCACTCGGGGCCACCTGACCGCCCGGGGTCGTCTGGTTGCCCGGGGTGCTCGCGGAGGGCCTGGGGGCCGGAGCCGCCGGGGCGCCCGGAGCACTCGGAGGCACCTGGCCGCCCGAGGTCGGCTGGTTGCCCGGGGCGCTCGTAGAGGGCCGGGGGGCCGAAGCCGCCGGGGTGCCCGAGGCGCCCGGAGCACCCGGAGTCGCCGAAGGAGCCGGGGTGCCGGCGGAGCCCCGGGGGCCCGAAGAGGCCGGGTTACCCGGGGTCGCCGGAGTGCCCGGCGCAGCCGGCGTGGCCGGGGCCTGGCCGGAGGCCGGGGTGGCCGGGGCCTGGCCGGAGGCCGGGGTGGCCGGGGCCGGGGTGCCGGAGGCCGAGGTGGCCGGGGCCTGGCCGGAGGCCGAGGTGGCCGGGGCCGGGGTGCCGGAGGCCGAGGTGCCGGAGGCCGAGGTACCCGAAGCCGAGGTGCCGGAGGCCGAGGTACCCGAAGCCGAGGTGCCGGAGGCCGAGGTACCGGAGGCCGAGGTACCCGAAGCCGAGGTACCCGAAGCCGAGGTACCCGAAGCCCGGGTACCCGAGGCCGGGGTAGCCGAAGCCCGGGTACCCGAAGTAGAGGTGCCCGAGGCCGAGGTGCCCGACGTCGAAACCGAAGCCGAAGTGCCCGAAACCGGGGTGCCGGAGGACGGGGTGCCCGACGCCGAAGCCGAAGCCGGAGTACCCGAGGCCGGGGTACCGAAGGCAGACGCGCCCGAAGCCGGGGTACCGGAGGGCGGCGCAGCCGAGGCCGGGGTGACCGGCATGCGGATCACGGCCGTGCGGTCGCTGTCGGCGGGGTCGGTGGGGGTGGCCGTGGGCTCGCCGGAGCGTGCCGAAGCGGAACCTGCCGGGCGGCCGGTGGCGGCCTGCGGCGGCGTGACCGTACGGAACACCGCGGTGCGCTCGCTGTCGACCTGGTCCGAGGCGCCGCGTGCCCGGTCGGCGCCCGAAGCGGAATCCGCGGGAAGCCCCGTACCGGCCGGCGGGGTCGCTGTGCGGAACGAGGCCGTACGGTCGCTCCCGGCCGACCCGGCGGCAGCCGCGGACTCGCCCGGGGCCGAACCCGCGGAAGGGTCCGCGTCGGCCGGAGGGGTCACGGCACGGAAGGCCGTCGTACGGTCGCCGCCCGCAGGCGTGCCCGAGGAGCCGACCCCAGAAGCGGAACCGGAAGACGGCTGCTGGTCGGCGGCTGCCGGAGGTGTCGCGGTACGGGACGAGGCCGCGCTCCCACCATCGACGGCGGCGGCGCGGGCACCCGAGGCACCCGCACGCCCGGAAGCGGAATCGGATTCGGAAGCGGCGTCAGGGTCAGCCGGAGCGGACGCAAGGGACTTGGCGGCCGGGGGCGTCACGGTGCGGAACACCGCCGTGCGCTCGCTCTCGACCGAGCCTGCGCCGGCGGACCCGCCACCCCCGGACCCCGAAGCGGAATCCGACGCCGAACTCGAGCCAGGAGCCGAACCCTCGGCATCGGCATCGGCATCGGCATCAGCAGCGGGATCCGCATCCGCGGGGAGGGCTTCGGAGACCTCGGTCTCCGCGCCCGGCGCGCCCGGCGCGGCCGGAGCGGCCGGCGCGGCCGGAGCGGCCGGAGCGGCCGGCGCGTCGGACGGCTCGTCCCCGGAGGGCGAGGTCTCCGCCGTGGCCACCCACGCGGCCACCGCGTCTCGCAGCGGATCGCGGTCCGCGGACCCGTCCTCCGAGTCCCTCGGGCGGAACAGCGACGCCCTCGGGTCACGCCCCTCGGACGACTCCGTCGTCCCCGACGTTCCTTCATCAACCGACTTGTCGGGGGACTCGCCCGCCACCAGTTCCTCCTCGTTCGCCTTCACGTCCGGCTGTCCGAATGTCTAACAGTGTCCCGTCTAGGGGGCATCGCCCCCGTGCTAGACGAGAACGACATAGCTGACGGTTCCCGCACAAAGCGGCCAGGCACTCTCGACAGATGAATGTGAGAGGCGTCACCCTGTCACTCATCCACGCGGGGAGGCATGGATGGGCAAGAGCCGCAGAACGATTCCGGAGGAGCTTTTGCTGCTCGCCTTGGACCCGGCCACGGGTACCACGGCGCAGCCGCAGTCGCTCGACCTCGGCCTGGCCGGGGCACAGCTAGTGGAGCTGGCTCTGGCAGGACGGATAGCCCCTGATGGGGATCGTATCGCCGTGGTGATGCCACGGCCGACAGGAGATCCGACTCTGGACTCCGCACTGGAACTGCTGCGCAGGCGCGGCAGCCCGGTTCGGGCGGTCCACTGGATCGGCGGACCCCGACTGGGGCTCCGTCAGATTTACCTCGCTCACCTGGAGCGTTGCGGCATGGTTCATGCCGTCGCGGGCCAGATGTGCGGGGTGCTGCCGACGACTCGCTACCAAGCGACCGACACAGCGATCAGCCGGGAGATCCGTGGCCGGCTGGACAGTGCGATCCGCACCGGTGTACCGCCGGACCCGCGGACCGCGGCGCTTGCCGCTCTGGCCCACGCGGTCGGACTCGGCAAGCACCTGTACCCCGGCAACGAGGGGCGGTCGTCCAGGTCCCGGCTCCGGGACCTGATCCGGCACGACCCGATGGGCGGACTGGTGGCGCACGCCGTCATGGACGTCCAGAACGGCGTGGCCGCACAGCCGCGCCGTGACCGGGCACCGGCCCAGCCCGCAAGGGCAACGGCGGCAGCCGCTGCGCTGCAGCCGCGCCGGACCGGTGCGATGGCCCGCGCGGCCGCGCACTGATCCACCGGCGGGGCAGGCAGCACAACGCAGTACACGCACCACCCGCAACACCAGCAACACCGCAGCACACGTAACGCCATCACCGTGGCCGGCGTCCCCAGGACCCGGCCCGGAAGCCGCCAGCGCGCGGGGTGGCGAGGCCGGTACGCCGGCCCCGCCGCCCCGCGCGTTTGCTTTTCCGGGCCGTTCCCCAGCGAGGTCACACGCTTCGGTGGCAGTCTGCTCAGCATCAGACACGCAGAGAGACAGCACGAGAAGAAGGCGGAGGTGCCGTTCACGTGGCGTCCAATGTCAATCCCACCGTCCGACGCCGCCGACTGGGCATGGAGTTGCGCAAACTGCGCGAGGACAAAGGCATGACGGCCGAGCAGGTCGCGGAACGCCTGCTCGTCTCCCAGTCGAAGATCAGCCGGCTGGAGAACGGCCGCCGTTCCATCAGCCAGCGCGACGTCCGCGATCTGTGCGACGTCTACGAGGTCGAGGACAGGCGGCTCGTCGACTCCCTCATGCAGATGGCCAAGGATTCCCGCCAGCAGGGCTGGTGGCACGCCTTCGGCGACATCCCGTACAGCGTCTACATCGGCCTGGAGACGGACGCCGCCAGCCTGCGCACCTACGAACCCCTGGTGATCCCGGGCCTGCTCCAGACCCCGGAGTACGCCCAATCGCTCGTCCGCGGCGCGTGGCCGGAGACGGCTCCCGTCGACGTGGAGAAGCGCGTCCAGGTCCGGATGCACCGCCAGAAGCGGCTGCACGAGACCGAGAACAGCAATCCCGAGATCGGTCCGCTGCGCCTGTGGGCGGTGATCGACGAGGCCGCCCTGCGGCGGCACGTGGGCGATGCGCAGCTCATGATCCGCCAGCTCGAGTTCCTGATAGAGCAGTCGGAGAAGCCGCACGTCACGGTCCAGGTGATGCCCTTCTCGGTGGGAGCCCACCCGGGCGTCAACGGCCAGTACGCCATTCTGGAATTCCCGGACGCCTCGGACTCGACGGTGGTCTACATCGAAGGCGTGACGAGCGACCTGTACCTGGAAAAGGCCAACGACGTCCAGAAATACAGCGTGATGTACGAACATCTGCGTGCACAGGCCCACAACGTGGACCAGACGAGGCAGTTCATCGCGCAGATCATCGAGGACTTCGCAGGCAAGGGTTAGTGGGGTCCAGCGAAAAGGCCGGTACGGTACACCGTCACTCCCCGGCGGCAGAAGACCTGAATGGAATATGCCACTCGGTCGGGTGAACGCCCCCTTCGCACAACGGGAGCTGCGGGTAGCGTCGATCACGTCAGCCGGAGCAATGGCCGACATGACACCGGAACCACTCGCTGAACCGGAGAGAAACATGGCTATTCGTCAAGGTGCAACGGAAAACTGGACCAAGTCCTCGTACTCCGCCAACGGCGCCTGCGTCGAGGTCAAGTCCCCCGTCATGGAAACCATCGCGGTCCGCGACTCGAAGGCGCAGGACGGTCCGTCCCTCACCTTCGCGCCCGGCTCCTGGACCTCGTTCGTCACCGAGGTGACCGAGGGCCGTCTGGGACGCCTCGCCTGAACGTCGAGGCGACCCTCCCGACCCGCCGTCACACGACAAGCGCCACCCGCTCCACAGCACCACCAGAAGCACCTGCACAACCAGCACCACCTGCACCACTGACTGGAGCCCTCTCGACCGGCCCGCCGTCGCCTGCCGAGGGGGCTCGGCCATGTCCGGAAGCCCTCCCGGGCCACCGGACCACCGAGCCCCCGGACTCCCGGACTCCCGGACTACCTCAACTGGTCGACGTACCGGTCCGTCCCCGGCACCGTCGGGATGAAGGGCGCCACCAGCTCCACCCGCCCCAGCCCCGACTCCGCGACCTCCGCGTCCAGCCCCTGGAACCGGTCCCAGCAGCTGCGCGGGTCGTCCTCCAGGAACCACAGCAGGGTCAGCCGGGTATCGACCCCCTCCACCTGCTTGACGTACGTCATCCGGTCCCCGGGCAGCGGCGTCGGCCGGAAGACCGTGACCATCGCGGCCGGTGAACCGGCCAGCCGCTTCGGCAGGGCGCGCGAGCGCAGCCACTCCAGCAGTTCGGCCCGCTGCTCCGGGCCCTCGGCGTCGACGACCTGGACGACGAGCCCGCCGTACGGGTGGTCGAGGGCGTGGAAGTCGCGGGGGCCGGCGGCGCCGTCCCGGTAGACGGTGGCCTCGTGGTCCTGGAACGCGGTGAAGACGTGGGTGCGGTCCTGGTAGACCCGGCCGTCGCGGTTGAGGCGCTTGTTGATGCCGACGGTCCACTTCATGTGCTCGTCGTAGCGGCCCTCGGTGACCCAGTACGTGGAGATGTAGCACCCGGCGGTCACGGGCTGCGCCACGGCCGACTTCTCCGGGTAGCGCAGCTCCTGGAGCTCGCGGGTGGCGACCCAGCGGCGGCCCGCGTACATCCAGGGCATGGCCATGGCGCCGGCGTAGTAGTGGTCGTCCTCGTACCAGCGGTTGTACGCGAACTCGTGGCCCGGGTGCGGTTCGACCATGGTGATCAGCGCGTGGCCGGGGTGGACTCCGTAGGGGCCGACCGAGGCGAGCTCGGCATAGTCGTCGGCCCGGGTGTTCCGCTCGTCTGCTGTCATGGGAATGGGTCTAGCTGATGCAACGTCAGATAGGGAGCCCCTGGCGGCCGTTCAATATCCGATCCGATACATAGGTGCCATCTACACCTTCCCGCCGTTACGATGCGCGCACCCGCCTCCCGAAGGAGACCCCGTGCCCGTCTCAGCGCCTGCCTCCACCGCTCCGCCGCCCTTCGCCGCCAGGATCCGTACGACCGCCCCCTCCGCCGTCCGCGAGATACTCGCCGTCACCGCCCAGCCCGGCATGATCTCCTTCGCCGGCGGCCTGCCCGCGCCCGAACTCTTCGACACCGAGGGCCTGCGGGCCGCGTACGACGCCGCCTTCGCGCGGTCCGCCCGCCGCGCCCTCCAGTACTCGACCACCGAGGGCGCCCCCGAACTGCGCGCGGCGGTGGCCGCCCGGATCGACCGGCGGGGGCTGGCGACCACCGGGGACGACGTGCTGATCACCACCGGCTCCCAGCATGGCCTCCATCTGCTCACGACCGCGCTGATCGAACCGGGCGACGCGGTGCTCGTCGAGAACCCCACCTACCTGGCGGCGCTCCAAGGCTTCCACCTCGCCGGCGCCCGGGTCATCCCCGTCCCCTGCGACGACGAGGGCATCCTCCCGGACGCGCTGGCGGAACTCGTCGCCCGCGAACGCCCCAAGCTCCTCTACACGATCCCCACCTTCCAGAACCCGACCGGCCGCACCCTCCCCGCCGCCCGACGCGCGGAGATCGCGGCGCTCGCGGCCCGGCTCGGACTGTGGCTGCTGGAGGACGACCCGTACGGAGACCTCCGCTACGAGGGACACGACCTGCCCTGGCTCGCCGCGCACCCGGGAGCCGAGGACCGCACCGCGCTCCTCGGCAGCTTCTCGAAGGTGATGGCCCCCGGCCTCCGGCTCGGCTGGCTGCGCGCCCCGGCGGCGCTGCTGCGCGGGGCGGTGCTCGCGAAGCAGACGGCGGACCTGCACACCTCGACGGTGGACCAGCTGGCGGCGGCGGAGTACCTGCGGACGGCCGACCTGGACGCGCACGTGGCCGGGGTCCGCGATGCGTACCGGATACGGCGCGACGCCCTCCTGTCGGGCCTGGCCGCCGCGCTGCCGGCGGGCTCCACGTGGAACCGGCCGGAGGGCGGCATGTTCGTCTGGGCCCGCCTTCCCGAAGGCCATGACGCGATGCCCCTGCTCCGCGCGGCAACCTCCCGGGGTGTCGCCTTCGTTCCCGGGGCCCCCTTCTTCGCGGCGGCCCCGGACCCGCGGACCCTGCGCCTGTCGTTCACGACGCACACCCCGACCGAGATCGAGGAGGGCCTACGCCGCCTGTCCGCGTAGCCGCGCAGCCGCGCAGCCGCCTGCCGCGGCTAGCCCGCCGGGCCGCTCGCCTGCCCGCGGCCCGACTGCCCGACTTGCCCAGCTGCCGGCTGCCCAGCCGCCCGGCGGCCTGCCCGCCTGCCGCTGCCAGGCGGCCCGGTCGGCCCTGCGGGTGGTCGGCCCTGCGGGTGGTCGGCCCTGCGGGTGGTCGGCCCTGCGGGTGGTCGGCCCTGCGGGGCGAAGTCCCCTACCCGCCCTTCCACCGTTCCCAGGGCCGGCCCTGACCCGGTCCTCAAACGCCGGACGGGCTGAAAGCGGGGGCCCCGGGCTGCGCCCGGACCCCT
>NZ_JBHWMB010000029.1:0-50684 GCF_042730015.1 Streptomyces sp. NPDC059957
GGGGCGGCTCGACCACGTACGCACCACCCCGCGCCGGCGTCCGCGGCCGCGCCCCGGCGGGGGCGGCCCGGCCGCCGGATCCGACGACGGGGGCGACGGCGACGTCGACGCCGAAGACCGGACGGACCCCCGCCCCAGCAGCCGCCTTCGCGAACCGGACCGTCCCCGCGACGGTGTCGCGATCGGTGAGCGCGAGCGTCCCGATCCCCCGCTCGGCGGCCCGTTTCACCAGGTCAGAGGGGTGCGAGGCGCCGTACCGGGCCGAGTAGCCACTCGCGGCATGCAGGTGCGCACCGACGCCCATGAGCCACCTCCGATCGGCTGACCACCCCTTTCCAGCCACCCTGACCAGATACAACCACCGTATCGAACATAATTCGAACAGCGCGACTTCCCGACACAGCCCAGCGCCCTGTGACTGGCCAGCACAGGTTGCGAATGCCCACGGCTTCTTGCGACCGGCGCCGAAGGGGGACCTGCTGCTACCCAGGGTGACGGGTGTGCGTCTGGATGAAACGCCGACTGCTAGTGACCTGAGTCTGAGGTTTGTCGTTAGTTCGGTCTGAGTCGTCCGGGTCCGAAGATTCCGCCGTTGTCGGTCACTGATGCCCAGCGGGCAGTGCTGGAGGGCTGGTTACGTCGTCGCACGACGGCCCAGGCCTTGGCTCAGCGGTCGCGGATCGTGCTGGAGTGCGCGGACGGGCACTCGGTCATGGAAGTGTCGCGGCGGCTGCGGATCGCTCCGGACACGGTCCGCACCTGGCGGCGGCGCTTCCTCGAGCACGGTCTGGACGGGCTGGGCGACGAGCCGCGGCCGGGTGTCCCGCGGAAGATCACCGACGCTGACGTCGAGCGGGTGATCGTCACAACTCTGGAAGAGACGCCGAAGACGCGACGCACTGGTCGACCCGATCGATGGCCGCGGCCACGGGGATGTCGCAATCGACGATCTCGAGGATCTGGCGGGCGTTCGCGCTGGCACCGCACCGGTCGCAGACGTTCAAACTGTCGACGGATCCGCTGTTCATCGACAAGGTCCGCGACGTGGTCGGCCTCTACCTCGATCCGCCGGAGAAGGCTCTGGTTCTCTGCGTGGACGAGAAGTCCCAGATCCAGGCCCTGGACCGGTCCCAGCCGGTGCTGCCCCGCCCCGAGCTACCAAGAGGCCATGCCTTCATGCCCACGGTCAGCCGCGATCACCCGATCGAGACTCCCGTTCGACACCCACCCCTCAAGATCGGAACGACAACAGCTACTAAGTCACAGCAGATGCTTGCCGGTGAGAGAACGGGAAGAGATGGGGGCGGGTGAGTGGAGGTCTGCCGATGTGCCCCATCTGGTCCGGGGGACTTCCTGGTCAGAGGTGCTTCTCGCTTGGTTGGCCACCTGCCGGACAGCCCGCTTTGCGGAAGCGCGAGGCTAACACGCACTAGATCGGTAGTGTGTCGGCTGTGTTGGATCCAGATCGCGACGTGGTCGCTGGCCGCTACCGGCTCGTTGAGCTCCTAGGGCAAGGCGGTATGGGGCGGGTGTGGCGCGCCTGGGACGAGACCTTGAGACGCGACGTGGCGATCAAGGAAGTCCTCGTTCCGCTTGGGCTGGACGACGCTCAGCGGAACCTGATCGTCGGGCGCGTGATGCGAGAGGCCCGCGCTGCGGCGAGGCTCAGCCATCCGCACATCATCACGGTTCACGATGCGGTGGAGCACCACGGCGCCCCGCTGATCGTCATGGAGTTGATCGCAGGTCGATCGCTGGCGACGGAGATCCGAGAGCGCGGCCCGCTACCCGTCCGGAAGGTGATGGCAATTGGTGCAGCCGTAGCCGATGCCCTTGCTGCCGCGCATGCCGCGGGCGTGGTCCATCGGGACGTGAAGCCCGACAACGTCCTACTTTCCGGAGGCCGGGTAGTTCTGACCGACTTCGGCATAGCCGGTGTGGCGGATGCGACGGTGACGCTAACCAGCACGGGGACGGTCATCGGAACGCCTGCCTATCTATCTCCTGAACAGTTGGAGGGCAAGGCAGTCGGCCCCGCCTCCGATATGTGGTCTCTGGGTGTCACGCTCTACGCGGCCGTCGAAGGCGTGCCCCCGTTCCGTGCGGACACCCTCACCGCCCTGTACGTCGCCATCCTCACTCAGGAGATCCCGGTCGCCGACGGAGCCGGAGTACTTGCGCCCGTACTCACGGGCCTGCTGATCAGGGACCCAGCCCGGCGCGCCACCGTGCACGATGTGGCCGCTGCCCTTTCCGGCCTGGATCGAGCCGTTTCACCAACCGCAGCGGGAACCGAGGAACTGCCGGAGGTCTTCCGCGCGCCTGCCGGCCCGCCATCCACTATCCGTGAGCCCGTAGTGGCCGCGGGAAGGCCGACAGAAACTGAGGAACCTCCCGAAACCCGCGACCCGGGTCGCCCCTTGAATCAACGACGTGGTGTCCTCCTGGCCGGGTTGGGGATCGCAGCGGTCGCTGCGGGCGGCATGCCCCTTGGGGTCCATCTGATGCAATCGCGGTCCGAGGGCGACTCACCTTCCAGATCGGGTCCTTCGCTGCCCGCGCCCAGTCAATCCTGGTGGTCGGAGAAGCTGGACACCAAAGGTTTTCGCAGTATGGCTTTCAGCCCGGACGGCAAGACACTGGCTGGCGGGCAGGGCCCAGATGGCGGTGTGGAAATCTGGGATGTGGCCTCCCGGCAACGGACGGCAGTGTTTTCCGGACACACGCATCAGGTGTTCGCCGTCATGTTCAGTGCGGATGGCCGGACACTTCTGAGTGCCAGCCAGGACACCACGATCCGGCTGTGGGAAACGGCAACGGGCCGACCGCTGACCAAGTTGACTGGTAGCGACGGCACGGTCTGGAGCGCAGCCCTCAGTCCGAATGGAAGCACTGTTGTCAGCTCGTCATCACAGGGCGGTTGCGTCATCTGGGATATATCCACCGGTATGATGAAACGCACCCTACAAGACAGCGTCAATTGGAACATGCCGCTCGTCGCCTTTCTTCCGGACGGCAGCACGATCGCTGGCGCGAACGGGGTTTTCGCACGGCTATGGGATGCGGGAAGCGGAAAAACCATCGCAACCCTTAAACAGCCAGCCGTGATCGAGACGATGGCGCTCAGCCCGGACGGGAGGATCCTCGCCGTAGGCTGCGAGGACAACACGGTGCGCCTGTTGGACCTGACCACCCGCCAAACCATCGCCACCCTTGCCGGCCACACCAAGAAGCCCAGCGCGGTGGCTTTCAGTCCGGACGGCAAGGCCCTCGCCAGCGGGTCATGGGACACGCACGCAAAGCTCTGGAACGTCACCAGCGGCGAGAACACTGCCACCATTGACGGCCACGCGGAATACATCACCTCGGTGGTATTCAGCCCGAGCGGGAAGTATCTAGCGACTGCCAGCGCCGCGCCCGACAATGCCGTCCAAATTTGGCAATTCAGCTAGACCTGATCAGCAGCTTCGTCGAGGGCCTGGGCCCCGCCGGGGCCAGATGTCCAGGGAAGAAGGCGTACCTCACCGTCTGCTGGTCAGGTAGTCGCGGTGGGAGCCAAGATCACGGCGCGGGCGGCGTGGGCGAGGACTGCCTGGGTGTGGGCGGGCAGGCCGTGTCGGTTCCAGTGGAAAATGACGTGGTGCGTCAGGACGCGGCGGGGACCACGCTGGAGGTTGCCGCTCTGTGCGGCGTGCGCGATGCCCTGCCCCGCGGCTTCGAAGGCGGCGAGCCACGGAGCAATGGCCTCCATCGACCCGCCACCAGCCGACAGCGGTCGGGTGTCGAGGCTCAGGAGACGGTGAACGCCTCTGCCTGTCTGGGCTAGGTATCCGGTGTCGTCCACGGCCCACACCTCGGGCCGCACCGCGGCCACGGCCCGCCATGCGAGCCGGGCCCTCACGTCCTTGACCGGCCAGGTCGAGGACGTCATGAACTGCTGCAACCGCTGGTGGTCGACGCCGAGGCGTTCGGCCATCGGCTGCATCGACTGCGTCGGCCGTCGAGCAACAGCCCCCGCAGATAGAGCAAGCCCTTCTCACGCTGGTCGCGTCGCACCAGCGGCGCGAACACCTCGGAGGCGAACTCCTCCAACCGGACCCGAACCGCGGCAAGCTCCCCAGCCCTCATACCACCAGAGAACTACCGCACACCCGACGTGACAAGACCAGCTAACAAAGCCCTACTAGGTCCTGTCCGATGTGTCGTCCCTCGTGGTTTGAGAGGATCAGATCGGATGGACGAATCGAGTTCGGGGGTGCCGGTTGCCGAGTGCACTATGGCTGCCATATGACGCGAGTTCTCTCGTGCGCCTGGGTGTGGGCGGCGAGGCGGCGTTTGGGCTGATCGAGCGAGGGTTGCCGGTCGACTGCGCGCGCATGTTCGTGCGGGATTCCGCCCGGGAGCTGGATGTCCGCGAGCTCCCGTCGGGTCGGGCAGTGTTCCTCGGTGCATTCGAGGACGGCGTCAACACGTACTGGCTGCTGATCGAAAGTGGCGAAGTGTGGATGGTCCGCGGCTATGAAGGCGATGGGGACCAGCAGGGTGGGCTGGTCAACTCCTCGGTTGCGGGTCTGCAGAAGGTCCTGGAGGTGTGGGAGGCATTCGCGTGCTCGGGAAAGAGCGACGCGGACGACGACTACGAGGACTTCGCCGAAAGCATGGTCGAACAGGCCCGGCAGAGCGATCCGAGCGTGTTCGCGGACGAGGAAGCTTGGTGGTCACGCGTCTTCGAGGAAGTCGAGCTCGGCGTCCTGGTGCCAGAAGACGAGTAGCCGAGGACTGTACGGTCACGGGCGGAGCCACAGCCGGTGGGTCGGTCACCCCTGCTGCCCCGTCCTTGATGGTTGGCTCGCTGGTTGGTGGCTATCGACCCAGCGCACGCTCCGAGGCACGCGCCTCTTCGTCCCTCGGTGTTCTCAGGCTCGGTCACAGGTGGTCCAGTCCTCGCATGTTTGTGGTCAGGTGCGAAGACCTGTACGCGTCGAACGGCTCTTGATGCTGTTCTGGCGCGGTGGAGTCTCAGGTCGGGTTCAACATCCGGTCCGACGTGGCCGGGCTGGATGAACTGCTGGTTCCGTACGGTCCCGGTGATGCCATACGCCGCCAGCTGGTGCTGGGCGATTCGTGGACGAGGCGATGGTCTACGGCCTGGAAGATCAGCGGTGGTGAGGTGGTCTGGCCGGTCCGCGACATGGCCTCGGTTCAGGTGGCAAGCTCCGAGCCGGTACGCCGCTTCACGTGGCAAGCGCGACAGCGCCATCGACCGGGGCTGCAGTTCATGGTCTCGACAGGCCGGCATCACGGGTTCGATTCGCTGGAGGAACAACGGCTCCTACTGGCACTGGATTTCCTCACTGTGGTCGAGGTGTTGCCGCAGCCGTTTCGCCTGGACTTCGAGCATGAGAGAGGGCGGGTCCAGCACGTCCCGGACTTTCTGGCCGTTCGGCCGGACGGTGCCGTGGTCGTGTTGGACGTCCGCCCGGCGGACCGGATTGGCGCGCTCGATGCCCTCAAGTTCGCCGCGACCGGGGAGGCGGCCCTTGCATGCGGCTGGCAGTACGTGGTGGTGGCCGGCTGGCGCCCGCACGTGCACAGCGTGCTGGACCACCTGTCGTCGCAACGTCGGCCGCTCGAAGACCATCTGGGGCTCCAGCCGGAACTGCTGGAAGCCGCCGCCAGCGGACACGTCACCTTCGGTGAGATGGCGGCACGAACCCGGTTGCCTGTGGTGGCGCGCGCGCATGCCGTTCATCTGCTCTGGCACCGCCGCCTGGCCGTCGATCTGGGGCGGCCGCTGGGAGACTCCTCGGTGATCGGGCAGGGCCTCGGCGCGCGTGGGCAGTGGTGATGGCGGCGGCGCGGCTACTCGCTCTGGCGCCGGGCGCCGCTCTGGTGCTGAACGGTGTCAAGTGGCGGGTCGATGCAGTGGAGTCGCAGTTGGGCCGGTTCGTCCTCGCGCATGAGGACGGCCGGTGCGAGAGGCGGCCGATCAGTTGGCTGATGCACCACCGGGATGCCAAGGCTGTCGATGCACCTCGGCAGGTCTCGCTCAGGGACGGCGGGCAACATCCGCGGTCGTTGACCGATCTGACGGCCGCCCAGCTGGAGCGGGCCCGCATCCGAGCCGAGCACGTGCTGGAGGCGGCGACCGGCTTCCGGGACGGCAGGCCGGAGCGGGCACGGCCCGGCGAGCCGCGAGTGGCCTACGACCCGCAGCGGACGACGTTGACGGAGCGGCGCCGGGCGAAGGTCGCTGAGCTGAAGAGGATGGATCCTCGCGAGTCAGCGCTGCTGGGGCTGAGCCGTATGGGGCAGCGGACGCTGGAGGGGCTGACGGTGCTGAGCGGGGAGAGCCTGTTGCTGGCCTGCGCCGATGGGCGGTGGACCCGTCGCAGCCCGGGAAGGCGGAGCGTCACCGAGGAGGTCAGGGAGGCGATCTTCGCGGTCAGGAAGGAGTGCGAGGGCCGCTCGCGGATCACGATGGCGGCCCGGCACCGGTTGGTGCACCAGTACATTGCCGAGACGTTTCCCGTCTTTCCTGCCGCGCGGGTTCCGAGCCGGCAGACGCTCGGCAGGGTCTGGCAGGAGTGGTTCGGCCCGGGTGGCGCCAGGGCCCGCTACCAGCGGTCGGCGGCTGCGGCCGAGGAGGCGGGGGTCGGCCGTCGCCTGGTGGTCCACCGGCCGGGGCAGGTCCTGGCGCTGGACTCGACGCCGCTGCCGGTGAAGCTGCGGGAGGGCGTATTCGGCCAGGCGGTGTCGGCGACCCTGGCCCTGGCGTTGGACCTCTACTCGCACTCAATCCCGGCGTTCCGGCTCACCCTCGCCTCGGACACCTCGGTGGATGTCGCGATGCTGTTGCGGAACGTGATGCTGCCGCTGCCCATGCGCGAGGGGTGGGGCAAGGACATGGAGTGGCCCTATCCGGGCGTCCCTGCCGAGATCATCACCGAGTTCGCCGGGCGCAAGGTCGCTGCCCTGCCGTTCTTCTCGCCCGAGACGGTGACCACCGATCACGGAAGCCTCTACAAGAACCACGACGTGGTGGAGGCCGAGCGGGTTCTGGGCTGCAACATTCTGCCGGCCCGCGCGTTCCGGCCGACCGACAAGGCCCCGGTCGAGCGGGCGTTCGCCGCGGTCAAGACGATGCTGTTCGAGCACCTGCTGGGTTTCACCGGCACCGACGTCGCCGACCGCGGTGCCGACCCGGAGGGCGACGCGGTGCTCACCCTTGCCCAGATAGAACATGTGATCGCGACGTGGATCGTGAAGGTGTGGCAGAACCGCATCCTCGGCGAGTACGCGCCCGCCTGGGCGCCTGGAGAGGTCCACAGCCCCAACTCGCTGTTCGCCGCCGCGATGCATCAGGGTGGCTGGGCCATGCAGATCCCCAGGCCGGACCTCTACTACCAAGTCCTACGCAAGCACCACGTGAAGATCCACCCACGCCGCGGGGTCAAGATCCTCGGGCTCTGGTATCACGACGACATCCTCGATCTGGACAGCTTTCGCGGCCTATCCGGACGGGGCGGCAGGCAGGCCGGGAAGTGGGTGATCCACAGCGACCGGCAAGACCGCCGGACAGTGTTCTTCCAGGACCCCGACGACCACGAAACCTGGCACACCCTGCGCTGGACAGGCCTGCCGCCCGAGGGCGAGGTCCCAGCGTTCTCCGACGCGACCGTGGCGAACCTTCCTTCTGGAACACGTGCGCCGGCACGGGCTGGCGCCGCGTTCAGACGAGGACCTGCTGCCCGTCCTGGTCGAACTCCTCACGGCGACCATCCCGGTGACGCAGTGGCCCACCCAGAAGAACGGAAAGACCAAGCCGCCTGCCAGAAATCGGGCACGAGCGGCCCAGGCCCGAGAGGAGTCCCGAGGCCGCTCCGCGGCGGCCGACCGCACCGCCGGCCAGCACACCGAAACCGAGGAACCGGCCCCCGTCCTGCTTCCGGCCCTTGAGCGGGCCGTGGACACCTCCCGCCGACGCCGTAGGGAAGCGGCCCAGCGGCGCGAGCCGGTCGCTCCGCCGCTCCTGGACGACGTCCTGCGCCAGCGGAACCTGTTCCTGCTGCCGGGCGGCTTGGACGACGAAGCCCCGACCACCGCCGAGGAAGGTGCATGAGCCAGGACCCCTTGGACGGACTGCCTACGCGGGCCGAACTCGCCGAGCTTGTCCTGCGGCCCCGCCAACACCGCGACACCTTCGAGGGCTGGCAGCACTTCCGCACCAGCCGAGGCAACCTCAAGCCGCCACCGATGCTCACCGCGAGCCAGTGGGGATATCTGCCGCCAGGCCGCAGAGCGGACTATGAGCTCTTGCGCCGGCTGACGAACGTGAACTTGCCCATCCAGCAGACTCCGATGTCCGCGAAGGTCTCCCGTCTAATCACCCGACGGCTGAACGGCAACGTCCTCAAACAGGACGACCCCTACCCTTTCCGGGATCATGATCATCGGCTCCGGCAACCATGGCAAGACCGCGACGGTCTGCGCCGTCACCGCGGCGTTCGAGGACACCTGGCTCGACTTGCACAACCACCTCAATCCGACCGCGATCGAGGGAACAGCTGACCTGCACGCCCCGGTCGTCTACGTCCAGACTCCCGTGACCGCCAGCCCGAAGGGCCTCTGCCAGTCGATCTTGAACTTCTTCGGGCCTCCCTCCCCGCACCGCACCCTTACTCAGCTGATCCGGCAGGTTGCCGCCTCACTGCGGGACCACGGCGTCCGCGCGCTGATCCTCGACGACATCAACCGGCTACGCATGCACCGAGCCGACGACCAGGACGTCCTGGACCTCTCCGACCACTCATGAGCCTGCAGGTCACCCTGATCCTGACCGGCGTCAACATCCCCGGCATGGGCTTGCTGCGCGAGGCGAGGTGGGACTCCAAAAAGCGCCAGTGGATCCTGCCGCCGCTGGAGAGCACCAGGGTCCACGGCCTGGAGGTCACTCAGACCGAACGCCGCTTCGAGATGGTCGAGATGGACCGCTTCCGCTACGGCACCAGCGGCGAGATCGAGGCGTTCACCGACCATCTCCGCGGGATCGAGAACCACATGCGTCTCATGAACGCCCGCCCCGGTGCCCTCACCGGCGGGACCATGCCCGAGTACCTGTTCCGGCGCTGCGATGGCGTCGCTGGCATCCTCGGCCGGCTCATCTCCGACGGTGCTCAGGAAGCCATGGACAACGGCCGCGAAGCCCTCGACGAAGCCCTTCTGGATGGCATCGTCATCGGCAGGCAGGACCGCCCCATCGACAGTGCCGGCGACGCCGACCCGCCCGGCACCGGCAGTCGGCAACCGCGTGCCGGACGGCGCCCAGGCCGCAACGCCGTCTTCGACGACCGCGGCCCCAGCCCGCACACCGCGACCGGGTGACATGGCCACCCGACAAGGGCCCGCTGCCCCGAAGCCTCGTCCCCTTGGAGAGCGAAAGCCTGTTCGGACTCCTACTCCGGCTTGCCTACCGCCTCGACGAAAGCCCACTGCGCGTGGCCCGACGCACCGGAGCCATCCGCCCGCCCGGCAGTCGTGGCACCTACGCAGCCGCAACCAAGCTCCTGCTGCGGCTGGATCCCCCACAGCTGCAGACCTTCGCACGGAGCACCCGGATCACGACGGAGCAGGCCGAGAACCTCACCCTGCTGCCCCTCTCCATCCTCTACCCACCGCTCGCCGACGCTCTCACCCGGAGGGCCCGGCCGCCCTGGCTCCGCTTCGACTCCACCCGGTATTGCCCCGCCTGCCTGGCCGGCAACGGATCGCCCATCCAAAACCGGTACGGCGGAGCGTGGAGGCTCCACTGGCACCTGCCGTTCGTGTTCGCCTGTCTTGAGCACCACACCTACCTCCGCGATTCCTGCCCAGCCTGCGTCGTGCCGCCTATGCGCCTGACCCCGGGCAGCGGCGCGATCATCCCCGCTCAGGGAACCGTCGGCCTCCACCCGGCCCAGTGCCGGGCCGCCACCCCCCTTGCAGAAAAGAGGATCTGCGGGGCCCGCCTCGATAAACCGCACGACTACCCCGCACAGCCCTTCCCCGACCTCACTCCCGATATCGCGGCCATCCAGCAAGAGCTCCTCGACCTCTTGCAGTCCCCGGACCCCGCCCACGCGCGCACGCGTTTCACCGACCTGAGCGTCCTGACGACGGTCATCGCGGCCGCGTGGCCACGCCATCCGCACCTCCCAGGACGGGAAGAACTCCTCGACGCATTCCATGCACACCACGACAAGGACCTCATGCTCACTGAGGGGAGGGAACCCCAGATCAAGGGCCCACCCCGGATGGACACCTCATGGAGAAACCTGCCACGGCCCGCACCGGCCGCCGCCGCCCTGTTGGCCATGGCCACCTACTGCCAGCGCTTACCTGCCCAAGACCTAACTGACCACCTCATCGAACTGATCGCACACGCCCTGGACCCGGCCCATGCGCGCTGGGGCCGCCTCTGGAACTCGAGAGACCTCGAACACTGCTCGGCACCACTCCGCCAGCAGCTGCAGCATGCCGTGACCTGGTGACAGGAGAGCTCCTCGGGTCGCCGCTCGGGGACAGACGGTGACCGACCTATCGCAGGACTCGCAAGATCTCATTGCTCGTCCTCGCAAGACGTTCCGTCCGATCCATCCCCGACCTGGCACATCGCGCAGGACGTTCGCAAACAGAACTGGACAGTCACAGTGGCTGCGACCGGCCAGTGATCCGTCGCAGTGAAGGTTGAGCGTTGTCACCGAAGTCTGGTGACCGCTAGGTTGTGTCACCGAAAGTTGAGTGATCGTTTAGGCGCGGCTGTCTGGGGAGCTGGTGGGGGAATCGGTTCACGCGCACGATGATCCCCTGCTTAGCGCCTTTGACCTGGACTTCCTCGACGCTGGGCGACGTGGCCGTGTCGCGTTGGGTGCCGGATGGAACGTTCGGTTCGAGGCCGTCCCGCCTGTCCGTGGGTTCCGGTGGAACAAGGGCGATCGCAGTTTCCCCGGCTGGTACTACGCGGCGACGACCGGTACACACGTCGGCTACGAGTCGTGGCTGGAGAGGGACCGTCTGATCCAGCTGGACTTCGCTTCGGACGTTGTGGGCATTGCCTCCCAGCCGTTCTGGCTGCATTGGCATGACGGTGAACGCAAGCGCCGCCACGGGCCCGACTATTTTGTCCGGCTCGCCGACGGACGTGCCCGGGTGGTCGATGTGCGGACCGAGGACCAGGTCGACGAACCTCCGGCGGAGGCGTTCGCCGCGACCAGCCGAGCTTGCTCGGCCGTTGGCTGGGAGTTTGCGCAGGTCGGCGTCCTGATCCGGTGGTCATGGCGAATTTGAGAGGCCCCGCGCCAACCACGTCAGACCCAGCCTCCTGCACGGAATCTGTAAGGGGGCCGGACCCTCATTCGGCAGGTTCCACCGCGACCGACTGGCCATCCTGGCAGGAACGTCCGCGGAGATCCTCGAACGGACCCTCGTCAACGACGCCGCACTGTTACTGCAGGTCAAGCCTTCCCTGCACGGCGACGACGATGAGAACGCCAAGAGGCAACGGGACTTCCGGATCCAGCGTGATGCCCAAGGACGAGGACTCACCATCCGCATCCTGGCCCAACGCCATCAGGTCTCCCGCCGCGTCGTCCGCCGAGCACTGGATGCCGCGCGCCCTCACCCCAGCGAGTTGATCGCACGGCAAGCCCGCCTGACGAAGCCCGTCAAGGATCTGAATCACAGCCCTGCTCGAGCAGGGGTTACAGAAGACTGAGATCTGGGGTCACCTCATCGACGAGCACGACGTCATGATCCACTGGCCCGCGCTCGCCTATTGTGTTTGCAAGCGTGAACTGGACCGGAACCGCGAGCCCCTCCCGCCCATCCAGAGCGCTCCCTACAGCTCTTGCCTCTGTTCGCCATGGCCGCTACCAGGCCGATCTACAGGCGGCTGAACCACGCTCAAGAGCACGTCGACTCTATCAGCAGGCTTCCGCATAATCGGTTGTGCTGACCACGTGCGCTCGCAGCCTGTGGGAGCTGACCCAGAGTCAACATCGCGCTAGATCTGAAATAGTGCAATACCGGACGCAAGGATTGAAGCGCCCGACACCACTCAATTCACCCCTCCAGGAATGTCCTTACCGTGGGGTATCCTTGCGGCAAAGGAAGGGTCATTCCCCTACCTTTCTGTATTTTTTGGGGGGTATCTTGAATATCAGAAACAAAAAGTTCGCCATAAGTGGAATTCTTGGCGGATTGCTACTCGGGCAACTCGTTAGCGCCTCTGTGGTGACCGCTGCCCCCGCACCGTATCCGACTCCCGGAAAGCAAATGCAGTTCGCTGCAACCTTGGGTTCTGAGGCTGCTTTGCAGCGACTTCAGGGACCGGATGCGGTTGGGACGTCAATCGAAATTTCGCGCGCCCACTGGAAGAGCGTCTCCAGCGCCTCCGGATTCAGTGCACAGTCGGTAGTCGTGGCACGGGTAGACGCATATTATGACGGCATTGCTTCCATCCCTCTGGCGAAAGCCAAGAAGGCTCCTCTTCTACTGACTGGCACAAGTGAACTTGACTCACGAGTCGCTGCCGAGATCAAAAGAATTCTGCCTGCCGGAAAGACAATTTACATTGTCGGCGGAACGGTCGCCGTAAGCGCCGCCACCGAGCAGAGCCTAAAAGATCTCGGGTACCAAGTTAATCGGTTCTCCGGGTCGGATGCCTCGGCGACCGCCCTGAGCATCGCCAAGAATGTGCCGTTGCCGAAGCATGTCACCATCGCCACCCACACTGGTTGGTACGACGCTGTCACTGCCTCGACGGCCGCCGCCGTTACCGGCGGTGCCTTCGTCTACAGCACGGACAAGACCATCAGCCCTGCGGTGAAGACTTGGCTCGATGGTCTTCCGGCCGGCGTGACCAAGACAACGGTCGGTGGTCCTGCCCGTGGATCCTATGCCAGTAGCCATGGGTCCCTGGTAGGCCAGGATGCTTATGAAACCGCCGCCCTCGTTGCGGAAAAGTTTACTCCGCAGCCGGTGCGGGTCGGAGTTGCCACGTCCAAGGCGTTCTATGACGCAATGAGCGGAGGCGCCTTTGCTGCCACGGTGGGAATGCCTCTGTTGCTGAACCCGCCAGAGGCGATCAACTTTGCGACCAACTGGTCGGCTGAGGATCACAGTGCCACGACCAAGTCGGTCACTCTATTCGGTGGCAAGGTCGCACTTTCCGAGACGGTTGGCGAGCAGGCGCAGGACGCTGCCACCGAAAAGTTCATCCCCGGTGAGATTGTGCCTGCAGGGGAACAGCAGTCAGTGACCGATGAGAAACTGTCCAAGATTGCCATTCAGCCTGACTGGGTAGAGAGCGGATCTCCGACGACCCTCGCCTACAGCGGATATATGAACGAAGCCGAAAGCGACTTCTGTGCATGGCCCAGCCGTTGGGACATCTGCGAGAACGCCTGGAGCGCATCTCAGAACGCACGAGAAGTTTCGGATCGCGAGAAGCAGCCGGACGGAATTTGGCCCGGCAGCAAATCGAATGGTGGAACGGTCGATGCATTTCGCCACTGCTCGTGGAACGCGTACATGGCATGGCAGATGGGATCGAAGACGGCAAAGGGGTTTGCCGATCGCCACGAAATGGGCCCCAAGCCGCCGAACATGTCTGAGGAGCTCGCTAATCGTCACCATGCCATGGACTATCACAACAACGCCCTCGGCAGGTTCTTCGGACAGCATGCGCGGGATCAAGGATTGACCGGATCTGAGGCGACCAAAAGCTTCAACACCTGGTGCAAGATCGACTTGGTCCCCGATGGCGCCCTGCAGCACCTGTGGTACTAGACTCCCCGCAACTATGAGTTAGGAGATCCATGAGCCGATCCCGTAAGGTCCTTCTGATAGTGGAGTCGGTTGTGGTCCTTCTCCAAGCAATCCTGGTTGCTGGAATATGCTTTATCTTCGCCCCGCTGATGATCGGCGGACTCGGTCCGCATGCCTACGAAGAAGGTACCGCCGGAACCGGTGAGAGGGTCGGCTACCTTGTTGTGGCGGTAGTCGCGGGTCTCATCTTCCTCATCGCGAGTGCCTGGTATCTGCTTGGCCTGATTCGTTCGTTCCTAAAGGGCGTGCTGCCCGGCCGCCGGGCTCAGGTGGCGTGCGTTCTCCAAGCCTTTCTGTTCGTGGGCGCCATCGTGGTGGATATGGCGCCGCTGATCATCATCACCGCCCCATTGCTGCTCCTCATGGTCTCGGCCCGCATAGCCGACCGAAGCCACAGGGCAGTAGCGGCCTGACACTCGTGGGTCCCGGACGGCACCTCCGGGACCCACACGCATATGCGACCTCGCGGAGGCCCGAGCGTCAGCACAGACCACAGTTCAATCCGTACAAGCAGCCACCGACCCGAAGCCATCCGGTGCTAGAGATGGGAAGGCTCCAGGATGGCCTGATCGCCGTTACTGGTGTGAGGCAGAAGGTGTGGCCGGACTTCCTTACTCCGGCTGCTTTCATCAACGGGGCCAGGTGCTGCTTGACCATCAAGTTCAGCGTTGTCATCGATGCCTTCCGCGGCCGATCTTGACGGCCGGAGCCGGATGGTGTGCACACACGTGCAGTTCGGTGCTCAACCTTCGGTGAAACTGCTCAACCTTCGCTGCGACGGATCAGCCAGCACAGGTTGCGAATGCCCACGGCTTCTTGTGATCGGCACCGATGGAGGACTTCCGCTACCCAGAGCGATGGGTGTTCAGCTGAATGAAACACCGACCGCTGAGCTTGACGTTCTGGCGTCCGCCCCCGCTGTCCCACGCGGCCACGACGAACTGGCCGGCCGGTCGTCGTGCCAACGCTTTCGGTGCAAGGCCGGGCTCCCGGGGGAGGGCGGCGCCTGGTTGAATGTCCGGGTGGATCTTGAGACGTTCCGGGCCCTGCTGACGAACGAGGGCCAGACCCTGCTGGCCGTACTGCAGGACATCGAACCGGCCTTGGAGTCCGTGACGGTCGCCGATCTGCGGCGGGAGCGTCCTGCCGAATTGGTCTCCGCGGCCGTAGAGCAGGTGCGGTTGCGGCGGCAGGCCGCGGCGAAGTTCGGGGAGCTCGCGCCTCGTCTGTACTTCACCCCGGACAGCTTGGAGCTGTCGTCCCACCTGGCCGTGTCCGAGTACAAACTGAACCGTGTCCTGGACGAGGTCGGTGTCGTGCTGATCGACGCGATGAGTCTCGGCAGCGGTGTCGACGCCCTCGTACTGAGCTGGTCGCACATGACCGAGGCCGTCGATAAGGATCCGCTGACCATCGAGATCACCGCGGCGAACCGGCAGGTGATGGATGAGCCGATGCTTCAGCTGAACTGCGCGGACATCACGGGGTTCGACAGCCAGGGCGAGGCCGTCTTCATCGACCTGATGCGGCGGGTCGGACCGGGCGAGGGGCGCGACCCCGAGGCGTACGACCCACCGCTGTCCTGGGCGTTGGACCGGGTGCGCACGACCGGGGCCGGTTGGATCAGGCTCGCAGCGAGTCTCCCGGACGAGGCCGTTCCCGATCTCGGGCAGGCCGACGAGGCCGAATGGATCTCCTATGACGGGGAGATCCAGGAAGCGGTCCTTTGGTTCGGCTTGCTCCGACGGCGGACACCCTTGCCCGCCCCGGTGCGCAAAGCCACCCTGCTGCCCTGCGGTGCTTCGCTCGCCGGCCGCGGCCTGCCGGAGCCGGCCATGAGACCGGTCGGCCGCTACCTTTACGAACCTGACCCCGCCGTCGTCTATGCGCGCCTGGTTGCCGAAGTCGCCCAGGACGTCGCCGGTGGTCTCGTCGATGAAGGCGGTGCGCTCATCACCGCCAACGAGCTGCACCACACCCCTTTCGCGACCGCGTACGAGATAACGGACATACTGCCGTTCAACAGAGCGGCGTTGAGGGCAACACTGCGCGAGCGCGCGGTCGGCCGGGTGGCGGTAGCAGCGCGGGGCCTGGGGACCGAGCCGGGCGAGTTCCAGCACGAACTCGCCCCACAGAACCCCGACGCGGCAACGGTGTTCATCACCGGCACCACAGACCGCCCCACGGTTCTGATCGCCAGCAGATGCAGCATGCCGTGACCTGGTGACAGGAGAGCTCCTCGGGGTCGCCACTCGGGGACAGACGGTGACCGACCTATCGCAGGACTCGCAAGATCTCATCGCTCGTCCTCGCAAGACGTTCCGTCCGATCCATCCCCGACCTGGCACATCGCGCAGGACGCTCGCAAACAAAACTGGACAGTCACAGCGCCTTCGACCGGGTCCTGTGACTGTGCGCGATAGGTGGCCCTTGAGGGGGACTTCCGGGTCGGTGACGTGCTGTCGGTCGCGTGCCCTTCACGGTCACCAGGGTGGAGCATGGTGTCACGTGGGATTGCGTGGCTGTGCGGTGGCCGTGGTGGGAAATCGACGGCGACAACGAGTTCGCGCACTGGAACGGGATCGTCACCCTCGGCGTGGGCGGCAGCGGGCACGCCGCGCCTGAGGTGGAGGCCGAACTGCTCCGAACGGACCCTCCGCCCGAACAGCTGAAGGCTGGAGACGTCTGCCGGGCCGCTCGTCCTGCTCACCCGAGCAGGGACGCCGTGCTCCGTCGAGGACGCTGAAGCAGTGGCTGCAAGCAACGGGGAGCGGCTCGCACCAGGAGACGGTCCGAGACTGGACGGCACTTACCGAGGCCTCGCCCACACCCTGACCTGTCGGGACGCTGCGGGATCTGCCCCGTGGTGGTGCGTGCGGACCTGGCCCTTCGGGCCAAGCGTGCACGGTCACAGCTGTGACTCAGCGCCGTGGTTGGCACCTGAGCGTGCTTGTCGGCCCGCAGGGGAGCGTGCGGATCAGGTTCTCTTCCGGCTTCCCGGGGCTTGTGAAACCCGTTGCCGGGGCGCCTTCAAGCTCGCCTAGGATCCCGATCATGGATACGGGCGAGCGGTGGGCGGAGTGGAACAGGCTGCGGGGGCGCGTTCCCGCGTGGCATCCGGTTGGCGTGGTGGTCGCGGCCGACGGGCCGGTCGTGCGTCGGCACTACGGGACGCACGGCACTGCCGAGCACGTCCCCATCGCGCCCGGGACCGACCTTGTTGCGCTGGTGACTCGGCAGCAGGAGGCCTTCGCGGAGCGCGGCGAGCCGGTGGAGTGGAAGGTGTACGGGCACGACTCCGAGGAGCTAGGACCGGCGCTGACCGCGGCAGGCTTCACCGTACGGTGGGACCGTTCCGTGCTGATCGCAGGCGTCTTGCCCGAGACGGGGCCCGTGTCCGCATCGCAGAAGGACCCCCAGGACGGGGTCCACAACCTGTACGCGGTGCGGAGCCATGCTGACCGGGCCCGGGAGATCGCCGTCGGCGCACCCGGCCCGCATGGGACGCCGTACATCGAGATGGTCGCGGACGGCGCCTCGGAAGACGGCGATGTCTTCGCCGAGGTCCTGTTGGAGGACGGGCTCGTCGTCGCGGTCGCCTGGGCCCACCCCGACACGTCCCACCCATTCACCCTCATCGGGGGCCTGAGCAGCAACGACGCCAACTTCGTCAAGGCCTGCACCGATAGCTGGCGGCGGCGGACCTGGCCGGGGAGGCCCGTCCTCGCCGAGGCCGACGGCCCCTTGCGCGAGCGGCTCCTTGAGAACGGATTCACCGAGGCCACCACCGTCCGCTCCTACCACTGGCGCCCGCCGGGCACCCCCGAGACCACCCGCCCCGCACAATTCCTCGACTGGCTCCACGACGATGGTCCTCTGTGGGACCGCTTCTACGCGGACTTCGACTTCAAACCGAGCACCACCTACCGGCCCGCGATCACAGACCCCTCCCCCTCGGCCGTTTGGAACCTGCACTCCCACCATCGGCTCGTCCCTGACCTCCCCGGGGAGCTCGATGCGATCGTCCGGCGAGGACTGCTCGCCGCCACCGAGCCCGGGGAGTTCGTGCACTGGCTGGACTGGCAGCACGACGGCTACCGCTATGACCCCCGCCGCGTCGGTGTACCCGGTCGTCCCCCTGTCCCGGGCTACGGCGCCTACCCCAACGGCGACTACTACCTCCACGTCACTCATGACCTGCGGCTGGGCACCTTCGGGCATCCCTGGGAGCAAACACTGACCGTCTGGGGAATATCGCTCCTGCCAGCCGTCGAGGCGGAGCTGACCGACCTGCTCGGTGAACCGGTCAGGCGCCGCGACTGAGTACGAAGCAGGTCTGACCGCTCTTCCGTGACGCCTACGGCTGAAAGGCGACCTCGTCCAACGCCGCCTCCGACCGCCGCAAGAGCGGCGGAGGTCTCGTAGGCCGCGCGGTAAGGGGCCGTTCTTCTCGTCCCAGTAGAGCAGTCCGGCCGTGGGAGCCATGCTCAGCGCGTCGTTGACGGCGGACAGCGCCGCAGGCAGGGCGTGCAGCCCGCAGACGCGGGCGGCGAACAACGACCTGAGGTGTTCGCGCAGGGAGCGCTGTGCGTCGCGCACATCTCCCGCACCCCGGCGTCAGCCGGGGCGAGTCCACCCGCTGCGGCAAACGTGCCCGCGCCGCACGTTCGTACGCCCGGCGTACCCGGACGACGGCAGATTGAGGGACCCCAGGCGGGGTTGGACGCGCTGATCGCGAGGTCCGTTCTCGACCGAGATCTATCGCACCGCTGTGAAGAACGTGGTCAGCACAGGCGCGAGGGCGTGTGGGTCGACGCTGTGGGTCTGGCCAGGGAAGGCGTGCAGGGTGTAGTTGTCCCCCTGGGCGGCGAGTTCCTTCGCCCCGTTGGCCATGTACCTCTCGCCCGCGCTGCCGTAGCCGACGAGAACGGGCACCTTCACGGACCGCCAGCGGTCGGTGGGCAGCGGCCGGCCAGACATGGTGTCGGCCATCAGCTGACCGTCGTAGGGCAGGGTCGGGGCAACGGCCTCCCACGCGGCCCAGACTGGGGTGTTCCGCATCTGGGCGATGGCTTCGTCCGGCATGGCCAGGCCCACGGTCAGGAAGTAGGTAAGGGCCTCGGTTACATCCCCCCGAGCGACGATCGCCTTCATACGGTCGACGTAGTCGGCGGGCAGCGGTGGGCGGGCGTGGTCGACGATAAACGGCGGTTCGTACAGCGCCAGGGCGGACACCGCGCTACCCCTGGCCACGGCCTCCAATGCCAGGACGGCTCCGGAGGACATCCCGAAGAGCAGCACCGGCCCGCCCACCCGCTCGATCAGCGCGTCCAGGTCGTCGACCTCGCGCTGAACGTCGTAGACGGGGCCGTCACCGCTGTCACCGCGGCCCCTGCGGTCGTAGTTGATGACGCTGAAGTTGCCCGCCAGCAGCGAGGCGAGCGGTGTGTGCCGGACCCGGGGCATCAAGGTGCCGCCGACGAGAATCACCGCCGGACCCGCGTCGCCGTGAAGCTCACAGGCGATTGCCGTGCCGTCAGACGAGACCACCTTGAACATGTCGAATCCCCCTGCTCTTGAAGCCGCTCGGGCCTCACGCCCGCCGTCGGGCTTTTGTCCTGGGCCTGACGCGGCACTGGGCCGGCCGGCGGTGCGGCCCCGAGCGGTCAACGGCCCTGCCAGTACGGTAGATCCGGGACGTACTGCGGTGACCTGTACAGACAGCCAAGATCACGCGCCGGCCACCTGGTCAAACCACCACACAGCAACCGGACGTCGCCACGCGTTCGGGGTGGGCGGCAACCCGCTGCCGCGAGTTGCTCGCCATCGGCTACACCGGAACTACGGCGCTCAGGCACACTGGTCGGACCGGGGAGGCCAAGGAGGGCCCGGGGGGCGAGCGGGGGCGCGTGCGGCAGAATCCGGGTGTGACGTTCGAGGGGGTCCTCACCGAGCTGGAAGCCGGCATGGCGGCGCTGTCGACGCCGATGCGGGTGTACGTGGCGACCGGGCGGTTCGCCGAGCCGGACCCCGACCTGCCGGAGCTGGCGGCCCGGATCCGCACGCTGCTGGCCGAGGTCGCGGTGGACGAGGCCTGGCGGCGCTTCCTGCCCGGGTACGTTCCGCAGTCCGTCCCCGAGATCTGCGCCGCACTGGAACCGGTGGAAGCCCACGAGGCCGCAGCGTTCCTCGTCCGGGTCGCGACCGTCGACCTCGTCTGGCCGGACCACCGGCACCTGCCCCTCGATGCCGCCGGGCGCGCGGCGGACCGGGTGGTGTCCCTCCTCGGGCCGGAGGCGAGCTGGTGGACCAACCACGACGCCGGTTGCGGCGCCGTGAACGGGCTCACCCCGCTGTTCGACAGCCTGCTCGCAGGAACGGACGGCGCGCACTTCGCGCTGGCCCTGCAGATCGACGACGACTGAACACCCCGCCCCGCAGGAGCGGCCGTTGGGTGCCGGCCGGCGCAACCCCCTGGGGCAGCAGCGGATATCCGGATGCGGTGAGCGGACCGGGCCTGCTATCTCCTGGAGGATGGACCCTCTGCAGACCCCACGCCTCGTCCTCCTCCCGCTGGACGCGGACCGGGCCCGGCGGCTCGTTGCCGGAACGCCGGGTCCGCAGGACCGCTGGGCCGAGGGGTATCCGGACGCCGGGGACCGGGCCGGGGCCGAGCGGTACCTGCGGGTGCTGGCCGGCACGGGCGACCCCGCACCGTACGGGGCGTTCGAGATCCAGCGCCGCTCCGACGGGCTGCTGATCGGCGGCGCCGGTTTCCACGGCCCTGCCGACGAGGAGGGCCGGGTGGTCGCCGGCTACGGGCTGGTGCCCGCCGTGCGGGGCCGGGGCTACGCCGCCGAGGCCCTGCGGGCCCTGCTGGAACACGCCCGCGCTCACGGGGCGGCTTCGGTGTCGGGCGACACCGACCGCGAGAACACGGCTTCGCAGCACGTCATGACGGCCGCCGGCATGCTCCCGGTCGGTGAGGACGCGCGGCTGCTGTACTACGCCGTGAGTTGGGTCCGGCCATGACACGCCCCGCCCGCGTACTCGCCGTCCTGCGCCGGGATTGCGATCTGGCGAGACTGGCCGCGGAATCCTTCGATTTCGATCTCGACCGGGCCGAGCACGCGGCAGAGGTCCGTCTGGCGAGCGGGGCGCCGCTGAGGGCCGTGGCGGGCGACGGCACCGGCTGAACCTATTTCCTCTGCGCCGACGGGCCAGGCGCGATCACACGGACCTCGATCTCACGGCCGACGACGATGTGCTGGAGGAGGTCTTCACCCGGACCGAAGACGAGATCCGGAGCTCCTACGGCCGACCTCGGCTTCGCCTTCGGCCACGGCGAACGACCACACGTCGCCGCCCGGGACATGTACGGCCGCATGTGGATCACGCCTGAGCTGCCGGACCTTGATGCGGTCGGCGGTGGTGGAAAACTGCACGATGCGCGCTTCGGCGTCCCCGTTGTAGAGCATCGTGGCGAGGTGGGGGTGACCGCTGCTCTTGCTGTTGGCGAACGTGCCGAACTGCTACGTACCCAGCAGTTGGGAGAGAGGTTCGTCGGACAGGGCGCGGGGACCGGCATTTTGAGTCATGCCGTGACCAACTCCCTTACACAGGACGGCATTCCAGGCTGTCAGAAGTGTCCCGCACCGCTGCACCGTGTGGGAAGGTCGGCGTGTGACACGTCTGGCGGACCCGCTCCGCTTCTTCAGCATGCTGGCCGCCTGGGTTGCCACTCCCTGGGCGCTCGCACCGTACTCCGTGCCGCTCGCCGTGGCGTCGGCCGTCCTCCTTCTCGCCTCGGTGGCCCTCTTCGGTACGCCCGGTGACCACGGGGTGCCGCGGGAGCGCATCCTCGTACCCGTCCCCGGCGTGGTGACCGCCGGTCTGGTCCTGCTCCACCTGGTCGCGGCCGTCGCCTCCTCCTGGGCGGTCTGGCCGACGTGGGCCGCTGTCTCCGTGACGGTGCTGGCCTCAGCCAGCCTGATCGCCGAGCAACCGCGCCGGCGGCAGCTGCTCGCCCGACGGAGCTGATGCGGATCGGGTGGCAGCGGCCCCGCATACGGTGCCGCAATGGATGATTGAGGGGGTGCGGCGCGTGCATAGAATCCGGCCATGTCGATCACACCCTCCATACCCGTCCTCCACGGCAGGAACGGGACGGATCTCCGCGTCTGTGAGCAGGAGTTGGTCCTGCGCAGGGCACCCCACGAGCACCGCATCCCCTTCGCGGCGATCGCGCGCGTCCACGCGGAAGGGCGGACCGTCGAGGTCAGGCTCACGGCACCCGCCGCGACCGCGCCGACCGTCTACCGGATCGAGGACGTCAGCGAGGCAGCGGCCACCGCCTTCGCCCGGGCGGTGAACGCCGCGCTTGCGTCGGGCGCCGCCGTCGGCTCCCCCGTGGTCGTCGGCTCCCCCGTGGTCGTCGGCTCCCCCGTGGTCGACGGCTCCGTCACGGTCGACGGCTCCGCCCTCGTCATCACCCGGACCACCGAGCGCGAGCCGGAGACCAGGACCCCGAGGGAAGCGGTGTACCGGAAGCTCAAGTGGCTCGTGGCGGGGTCCTTCCTCGCCATCATCGCCATGAGCGTGGTCGTCGCGCTCTTCGCGGACCCCGTCAACGTCGTCTTCACCGTCCTCTCCGGCGGCATCGGCTTCACGTTCACCATCGCGGCCTGGCTGCTGGCCCCGGAGGGCCTCAGGCCCTGGCGCCTGCCCCGGCACGGCATCACGGTGACGGCCGACTACGCGCACGACTCAGCGCAGCCCTGGCTCTACCTGTACTCGGACCTGGACGGGAACGCGCGGAGGTTCCTCGACTCGAGCGGCCGCCCCAGTGTCGAGGTCAGCTACGACCCGCACGACCCCGGCAAGGCCGTTCGCGCCGACGGTAGGGGCGGTGGATACCGGGGATCCTCCCCCTGTCCTCGGGCATCGTCGGCGTGCTCCTCCTCATCGCGTTCCTCGCCACCCCCTTCATGGACTTCGGCCCGTCGGGCGAGGAGTACAGGAACCAGTACCGGTAGGGAACCGGGAAGCGGCCGCGCGCGCTCAGGCCGTGGCGGCGCCGAACCACTTCGGCAGGTGGGCGTCGAGGTCGTGCTGGTCTTCGCCGACCCATGCCACGTGGCCGTCCGGGCGCAGCAGTACGGCGGGCGCGTCCAGTTCCCCACTGACGTCGACGACGTGATCGATCCGGTCGGCCCACCCGGTGACCGAGAGCCGGCCGGTCTGGTCGAGCAGGATTCCGCGGCCCGTGTGCATCAGTTCGTAGAGGCGTCCGCGCTTCAGCTCCACGTCCCGCAGCCTGCGGCCGAGCAGTTCGTGACCCTCGCCGAAGTCGTAGCGGACCTCGACCGCGGTGATCATCCCCGTCACGTACCGGTTCACCTCCTCGAAGTCCATCAGCTTCGCGAACAGTTCCCGCAGCGCGGTGGGACCGGCTTCGGTTCCGAGCAGCGTGATCTGGGCGCGGGTGTTGTCCAGTACGGCGGCGCCCACCGGGTGGCGTTCGGCGTGGTAGCTGTCGAGGAGGTCCTGCGGGGCCCAGCCGTTGACCGCGGCGGCGAGCTTCCAGCCGAGGTTGAAGGCGTCCTGGACGCCGAGGTTGAGCCCCTGTCCGCCGGTCGGCGGGTGGATGTGTGCCGCGTCGCCGGCCAGCAGGACCCGGCCGACCCGGTAGCGCTCGGCCTGCCGGGTGGCGTCGCCGAAGCGGGACAGCCAGCGCGGCGAGTGCGCGCCGAAGTCGGTGCCCGCGAAGGCCCGTAGCTGCTGTTTGAACTCCTCCAGGGTCGGCGCGGTACGGTCCTCGGCCACGCCGTCGGCGGGTACGACGATGCGGCACGTCCCGTTCTCGCCCGCGCTGACGCCGAAGCGCAGCTGGGTCTTGCGGACCTCCGCGACGACGGCGGCGATCGTCTCCGGATCCTCGGTCACCTCCATGTCGCCCAACAGGGTCTCGACCGTGGCGGGCTCGCCGGGGAAGCCGACGCCGAGGAGTTTGCGCACCGTGCTGCGGCCGCCGTCGCACCCGACGAGGTAGCGCGAGCGCAGGCGCGTGCCGTCCGCCAGCTCGACGGTCACCCCGTCCTCGTCCTGGCTCAGGCCGACCGCTTCGCAGCCGCGCCTGATCTCGGTGCCGACTTCGAGTGCGTGCTCGCCGAGCAGCCGCTCGGTGACCGGCTGCGGGACGGCGAGGCCGTACGGGTGCGCCGTGTCGAGCTGGTCCGGCCACGGCTTCATGATGCCGCCGAACAGGCCGCCGACCTGGAACTTCTCGCCGGCGGCGAGGAACCGGTCCAGCAGGCCGCGCTGGTCCATCAGCTCGACGCTGCGCGTGTGCAGGCCCTGTCCGCGGGATTCTCCGGTCGGTTCGGTCAGCTTCTCCACCACGACCACGCGGACGCCGTGCAGGCGCAATTCGGCGGCCAGCATCAAACCGGTCGGTCCACCGCCGACAACGGTCACGTCGGGCACTTCGTTCGTCACGCAATCACCATTTCCGCAGGTTCCGCCTTCGGCCAGTGATTCTGCGTCACCACCGGGGCCTTGCCGCAAGCCCCCCGGTGCGTTATAAGTTGAGAGTGGCAAGGAGTGCAGACACCTCCTTGCCATTCTGCGTTCCAGGAGAAACCCGCTGGCGAGAGCGGTCCCTTGCGGACGAACATGGGACGCATGAGTGATCAAGGCGAGCGATGGACCCGGGCGACCATCTACCCCGACATGTGGGCGGACCCGGACGACGACCCCCGTAACAGCGGAGAGAGCGGTGCGGAGGGTGAGCTCGCCACATTGCAGGACTTCCTCACGGACTACCGCCTGACCCTGCGGATGAAGTGCGAGGGCCTGGATCCGGAGCAGCTGGCCCGGCGGTCGGTCCCGCCGTCGACGATGTCGCTGCTCGGCCTGGTGCGCCACCTCGCCGAGGTGGAACGGGACTGGCAGAACTGGATCACCGGCGGCGAGCCGCTGCCGAAGCTGTACGGCCGGCGCGACGGGGACTTCGACGGAGCCGTCGCCGAGCAGGACGTGGTCGACGGGGCGTACGCCGATCTGGAGCGCGAGCAGGCCGCGACCGACGACGCGCTGGCCGCGCACCCTGATCTGGGCGAGCGGCTGGCGAAGGACGGGATCGCGGTGCGGGAGCTGATGGTGCACCGGATCGAGGAGTACGCGCGTCACTGCGGGCACGCCGACCTGCTGCGCGAATGCGTCGACGGGAGGGTGGGCCAGTAGCGGGGGCGGCCTGTCCGGGACCGGGGCAGCCCGTGTGACCATGGCTTCCTTCATACCTCGGCACCTCATGGGGGGACCATGCGCACCCGTACCACCACCGCCTCGGCCGGCCTCGCCGCCATGCTCGCGGCGGCCCTCGTCTTGTCCGGCTGCTCGGCGTCCCGTGGGAGCACGGCCGGGAACGGGGCCGTCGGCGCTTCCCCGTCGGCGCCTTCCTCCCCCGCGCCGGTGCCGGGGGGCGCCGGGTACGAGGCCCCCCGGCCGCAGGACCAGAACCTGCTGGCCTGGACCGGGGATCCGAACGACGCGGGGCACGTCACCGCCCAGTCCGCAGCCGGGGTCGGCGGACGGGTCACCCTGGTCCGGATGGTGCTGCGCGAGCAGCTCACCTGGTCCAACATCTGGCTGGGCCTGGCCGGCATCGACCCGAACGCCCGGCTGTCCGACTGCTACCTCGGCGTGTACGACGCCAAGGGCACCCTGGTCGCGTCCACCGCGGACATCTCCCCGCTGCTGATGACCGACGCGATAGCCAAGCCGTTCCCCCTCGCCAAGCCGTTCTCCGCCGCCCCGGGCACCTACTTCGTCGCCCTCCTCCTCAACGGCGACTGGGCCACGAACGCCCTCACCCTCAAGGCCACGGGCGCCGGGATCTCGGTGAACGCGGGCCTGAACCCGCCGAGCCTGCGCTACAGCACCGTCCTGACCGGTCAGACCTCGCTCCCGGCCGGCCTGAACCTCGCCGAGCAGTCCACCAGCACCATCAACACCGGCTGGGCCAGCCAGTGGTACGCGATCTCCTGAACGCTCCCGCCGCAGACCCGGTCTCCTCCGCAGGCCAAGTCTCCTGCCGCAGGCCGAATTCTCCTGCCGCGAATGACTGGTAGGAAAGTTTCCTGTTTGCTAGCATCCCGCTTCGGCGGCTCGGCGCGGTGCCCGTACCCGTGGGCATGACGCGCTCAGCGAGAGCTCTGACCCGGCCGCTGTGACCACGCCCGTCCCTGCCCGCACCCGGGCAGGGACACGGGGTCTCGTACCGGTGCCAGCTCTCGCCACCCACCAGGCCAGGGAGTCAGGAATGCGCCTGAACACCCCAAGCACGCCTCATGTTCACACACCACGCCGCACCATCGGTGTGGTCATCACCGCCGTACTCCTTCTCGTAGGCGGCCTGTTGCTCGCCTATCCCGAGCGGGCCGGCGCCGCCGCCGACCCCCTCATCTCGCGCGGCAAGACCGCCACGGCGTCCTCCGTGGAGGGTTCGGGCTTCGGTCCGCAGAACGCCTTCGACGGCAGCTCCACCACCCGGTGGGCCAGCCTCGAGGGCAAGGACCCGCAGTGGATCCGCGTCGACCTCGGCGCGAACGCCAACGTCACGCGGGTGGCGCTGCGTTGGGAGGCCGCGTACGCCAAGACGTACCGGGTCGAGATCTCGGCCGACGGCTCCACCTGGACCCGGCTCGCCAACGAGACCGCCGGGAACGGCGGCACCGACGACTGGACCGGCCTCTCCGGCAGCGGCCGCTACCTGCGCGTGTACGGAACCGCCCGCGGCACCTCCTACGGGTACTCCCTGTACGAGGTCGAGGTGTACGGCACCCTCGACGGGACTCCCCCGCCGACCGGCGCCTTCACCGTGGTCGCCGCCGGTGACATCGCCGCCCAGTGCACCGCTTCGGACAGCTCCTGCGCCCATCCCAAGACCGCCGCGCAGGCTCAGAAGATCAACCCGAAGTTCTATCTGACGATGGGCGACAACCAGTACGACGACGCCCGGCTCTCCGACTACCGGAACTACTACGACACTTCCTGGGGCGCGTTCAAGGACAAGACCCGCCCGGTCCCGGGCAACCACGAGACCTACGACCCCGCCGGACCGCTCGCCGGCTACAAGGCCTACTTCGGGGCCGTCGCCTACCCCCAGGGCAAGAGCTACTACAGCTTCAACGAGGGCAACTGGCACTTCATCGCCCTCGACTCCAACTCCTTCGACCAGAAGGCCCAGATCGACTGGCTCAAGGCCGACCTCGCCGCGAACACCAAGGGCTGCATCGCCGCCTACTGGCACCACCCGCTGTTCTCCTCCGGCGGGCACGGCAATGACCCGGTGAGCAAGCCCGTCTGGAACATCCTGTACGGCGCCAAGGCCGACCTCGTGCTGGGCGGGCACGACCACCACTACGAGCGGTTCGCCCCGCAGGACCCGAACGGCAACGCCACCGCCGACGGGATCACCGAGATCGTCGGCGGCATGGGCGGCGCCGACCCGTACGACATCGAGGACGTCCAGCCCAACAGCCAGAAGCGGATCAGCGGTACCTACGGGGTCCTGAAGCTGGACTTCACCGACTCGGCCTACAGCTGGAGCTACGTCGCCACCGACGGGACGACCAAGGACACCAGCCCGAAGTACACCTGCCACTGATGTACCTGGCCACCACAGGCCGCCGGGCCGCTCCGGCCCCGCCCCCCACCACGGGGGCGGGCCGGCGCGTCCCCGCCGCCGTCCTCGCGCTCGGTGCGGTCAGCCTCGTCACGGACGTCTCCTCCGAGATGGTCAGCGCGGTGCTGCCGCTCTACCTCGTCCTCGGACTCGGCCTCTCCCCCCTCCAATTCGGCTTCCTCGACGGGCTGATGGGAGCAGCAGGCGCGGTCGTACGGCTCCTCGGCGGGCACCTCGCCGACCGCGGCCACCGGTACAAGCACGTCGCGGGGATCGGCTACGCCGTCTCGGCCTGCTCCCGGCTCGGCCTGCTGCTCGCGGGCGGAGCCACCGGCGGGATCGCGGCGGCCCTGGCCGCCGACCGGGTCGGCAAGGGCATCCGTACGGCGCCCCGCGACGCCCTGATCACCCTCAACAGCCCTCCCGGCGAACTCGGCCGGTCCTTCGGCGTGCACCGGGCCATGGACACCACCGGCGCCCTGCTCGGCCCGCTCGCCGCCTTCGCCCTGCTCTGGGCCACCGCGGGCGCGTACGACGCGGTGTTCGTCGCCAGCTTCTGCTTCGGCCTGCTCGGCGTGCTGCTCCTGGTCCTCTACGTTCCCGGCAACAGCCGCCCGACCCCCGTGCCCGGCCCGCCTCCGCCCCGGACCAAGGCCTTCGGGGCGCTGCGCGACCCCGCCTTCCGGCGCATCCTCTGGGCCGCCGCCCTGCTCGGCGGCGCCACCATCGGCGACGCCTTCGTCTACCTCCTGCTCCAGCGCCGACTGGGCCTGGACCCCGGTTGGTTCCCGCTGCTGCCGCTCGGCGCGGCCGCCGGCTATCTGCTCCTTGCCGTCCCGGTGGGCCGGATCGCCGACCGGGTCGGGCGCAGGCGGCCGTTCCTGTACGGACACCTCGCCCTGCTCGGCGCCTACCTCGTCCTGCTCGCTCCGGCCGGCGGGCCGGCCCCGCTCCTCCTCGCGGCCGTCCTCGCGCTGCTCGGGATCTTCTACGCGGCCACCGACGGGGTGCTGATGGCCCTGGCCGGGCCGGTACTGCCCGCCGGGGGCCGGGCGGGCGGGCTCGCCGTGCTCCAGACCGGCCAGGCCCTGGCCCGGATGCTCGCCGCGGCGGGATTCGGCGCCGCGTGGACGGTGTGGGGGCCGCGGCCCGCGCTCTGGGGGGCCGCGGCGCTGCTGCTCGCCGCGCTGGCGGGCGGCTGGGCACTGCTGCCGCGCGACCCGGGCACGCCTGGCGATCCGGGTGCCCCGGGCGATGCCGGCGATGCGCATGCTCCGGGCGATACGGCTACCCCGCCCCCGGGGCCGGCGCCATCCCCCACCAGCGAGAGGAGCACCTCATGACCACACCGCTCACCACCCCGGCGCCCGCGCGGCGGCTCGGCGGCCGGGCCCGCACCGCCGTCACGGCCGCCGCGGTCCTCCTCCTCGCGGGCTCCGCCACCGGGTACGCCGTGCACGCCGGGAACCGGCCGGCCGGTCAACGGGGCGCCGCCGAGGCCTCCTTCGCCCTCGACGGTCCCGCCCTGTACTTCCGGGACAGCGCCACGGGGCGGGTGGCGCACCAGCCCCTGCCCGCGACGGGGGGCGGAGCAGAGCGCACCGCGGGCGGCCCCGTCTGCGACCGGTTCCACGCCGCCGGGGGCACCGCCCTCTGCCTGCGCGCCGAGCCCGGGGTGCTGCCGAAGACGTACGCCGTCGTCCTCGACCGGCAACTGCGCGAAGTGAGCCGGAAGACCGTGCCCGGGGTTCCGACCCGGGCGCGGGTGTCCGCGTCCGGCCGGATGCTCGCCTGGACGGTGTTCGCCACCGGGGACTCGTACTCCACCACCGGCTTCTCCACCCGGACCGCCGTCCTCGACCTGCGCACGGGGTACCTGGTGAAGTCCCTGGAGGAGATACCGCTCACCATCGACGGTGTCCGCTACCACTCCCCCGACGTCAACTACTGGGGCGTGAGCTTCGCCCGCGACGACAGCCGCTTTTACGCGACCGTCTCCACGAAGGGGCGTACGTACCTCGTCGAGGGGAACATGGGCGACTGGTCGGCGCGGACGCTGCGGGAGAACGTCGAATGCCCTTCCCTGTCTCCCGACAACACGCGGGTCGCCTTCAAGAAGAAGGTGTCCGACGACCCGGCCGCACCCTGGCGGCTGTACGTCCTCGACCTGCGGACGATGGCCGAGACCCCGCTCGCCGAGACCCGCGGCGTGGACGACCAGGCGGCCTGGACGGACGACGCGACGGTCGCCTACGCCCTGCCGGGCGCGGACGGCCGCGCGAGCGACGTCTGGACCGTCCCCGCGGACGGGACCGGCTCGCCCCGGATGTCCGCCGCCGGCGCGTCGTCGCCCGTCGCGGTGGCGGGCTCGGCCGGCGCGCCGTAGCGGGCGCGGGCCGGTTGGAGACAGACGCCTGGAGGCAGACGCCGTTGTGAACTCGTATCGCGATGTGATCACACCCTTGACCTCAATCGCGCTTGAGGTATGAGGATGATCCACATGACCACGGAATCCATGTCCCACGCGGCAGACATCGAAGCCATCGGCAAGCTCGTCGCCACCGTCGAGCACTCCCAGCGGAACAAGGACCCCGAGGCGTTCCTCGGCCTCTTCCACCCGGACGCGATATGGACGACCGCCCACGGAAAGGTCCTCATCGGCCTCGACGCGATCTCGGAGTTCACCCGCAAGGTCCTCCCCGCGGCGAACTGGGACGGCGAGGTCACCTACGAGGTGGCCCACGTGCTCTTCATCCGCCCCGACGTCGCGGCGGTCAAGGTCCGCCAGCGGTACCTGTCCCCGGTCGAGGAAAGCGAAGGCGCCCCCTTGTACGTGATCTCCAAGCAGGACGACGGACGCTGGCTGCTGACCGCCTGCCAGAACACGGGGGTCGTCGCCGGCTAGCCCGCCCCGCCGGGCCCGGGCTGCTGGGGTCCGGCTGCCGTCACCGCGGCCAGCCGGGCCCCGGTTCCGGTCAGCCGGATGCGCAGCTCGCGCACGGTGAGGGGCTCCACCCGGTGGACGCGCCGGACTCCCACCGTGTGGCCGGAGGCGATCAGCCGGCCGTCCGCCCAGACCTCGTGGCCGTCCACGCGCTGGCCCCGGGTGAGGTCCTCGCGCAGTTCGACGTGGTCCACACGGACGGGCCGGCCGAAGTCCGCGAGGAGGTCGTGCCCGTCAGCCGTGAGGACCGCGGAGTGCGGATCACCGAGGCGCCGCTCCAACTCGCCCGCGAATTCGAGGAGTCGGGCACGGTCTGCGTCGTCGATCAGTCCACGACGGTCGGGCGGGACGCCCAGGAGCAGGCCGGCGCCCAGCCCCACCGAGGAGTACCAGATCTCCAGCAGCTCCTCGCGGCTCTTGAGGGTGTCGTGGTTCCCGGGTTGCCAGAACCAGTCGGCGCGGAGCGGGACATCGCACTCGGGCGGCAGGTAGGCGGCCGATTCGAGCTCGGCCTGCCGCTCGTCGTACAGGCTGATGCCCGTGGAGTGCGTGACGTAGCGGCAGGGGTCGGCGGCGAGCCCCTCCTCGTTCCCGACCCAGCGGATCGTGGGGCGGCCCATGTTGAAGACCATGGCGTCCGGCTGGTGCCGGCCGATCACGGCCATGACGGCGTCCCAGTCGTACGTGCGCCCCTCGGAGCCCGCGCCGTCGAACCACAGCTCGCACAACGGGCCGTAGCGGGTGCAGAGTTCGGTGAGCTGGCGGAGGTAGAAGGAGTCGTACTCGCCGGGCTGCTCGTAGCAGTCCGCGTTGCGGTCCCAGGGGGAGAGGTACAGCCCGAGGCCGAGACCTGCCTCCCCGCAGGCCTCGGCCAGTTCGGCGACCACATCGCCCGCTCCGTCCTTCCAGGGGGAGGAGGCCACGGAGTAGGCGGTGGTTTCGGTCGGCCAGAGGCAGAAGCCGTCGTGGTGCTTGGCGGTCAGCACGACGTACTTCGCTCCGGCCCGGGTGGCGGTACGCACCCACTGGCGCGCGTCGAGCTGCGCGGGCCGGAAGGTGGCCGGGTCCAGGGTCCCGTCGCTCCACTCGGCGCCGTTGAAGGTGTTGATGCCGAAGTGCAGGAAGATCCCGAACCCGGCTTCCTGCCAGGCGAGTTGACCCGGTGTGGGCAGGATGGCGGTCTCGGCCGGGCCGGCGGGGGGAGAGGGGGGACCGAGCGTCATGAGGGGCTTCCGGGTTCGGCGGCGGGCGGCGGGGTGCCGGGCGGCGCACAGTGGACTGCGGACAGTGGGCGGCGGACAGTGGGCGGCGGACAGTGGACTGCGGACGGCGGGCCTTCAGGCCGAGTGGGCCAGGCTCGCCGGGTGGACGGCGTAGGCGAAGGGGAGTCCTCGGGCGTACCGCTCCAACTCCTCGGCCGCGCAGGCCGCGAGACGTCCGAGTTCGTTGCCCAGGGACCCGGCGATGTGCGGGGTGAGCAGCACGTTCGGCAGGTCGTAGAGCGGTGACCCGGCCGGCAGTACGTCGGGGTGGGTGACGTCGAGGACGGCGTGCAGCCGGCCCGGGACCAGTTCCGCGGTGAGCGCCTCGGTGTCGACCAGCGTGCCGCGTGCGGTGTTGACCAGGGTCGCTCCGTCGCGCATGAGGGCGAGGCGGCGGGCGTCGATCAGGTGAAGGGTCTCGGGGGTCTGCGGCGCGTGCACGCTCACCACGTCGCTGCGGCCCATCAGTTCGTCCAGGTCGACGGGCTCGACCCCGAGGGCTCTCGCTTCGTCCCCGTCCAGGTAAGGGTCGTGGACCAGCACGTGGGCGTCGTAGGAGCGCAGCAGCTCGATGACCCGGCGGCCGATGCGCGAGGCACCGACGATGCCGACGGTCCTGCCGTAGTTGCCGATCCCGGGGTAGAGCGTGAGCGGGTTCAGCTGGCTGCGCGACTCCCGGTAGGCCCGGGCGGTGGTGAGGACGCGCTTGTTGGCGAAGACGATCGCGGCGACCGTGAACTCGGCGACGGGCCGGGCGTTGGCCTCGGCCGCGCTCGTGACGGACAGCCCGCGCCGCCAGGCGGCCTCCGTCATCAGCCCCTTGACGGTTCCGGCGGTGTGCACCACCGCGCGCAGGGACGGGAGGAGTTCGAGGGCCTGCTCGGTGAGGGGCGGGCAGCCCCAGCCGGTGAGCAGGACCTCGGCTTCGCGCAGCCGCGCGGGATCGGCCGCGGCGAAGTCGGTGACCAGGAGGTCGGGGTCCAGCAGTGCGGTGGAGCCGAGCCGGGCGAGGGCCTGCTCGTCGAGCAGAGCCGCCTTCGTCTCCGGGCTCATGACGAGGAGGGTCCGGGGCCTGCGGGGTCCGCCGGGTACGTGGTGGTTCTTCCTCGGGTCGGGGTTGCGGGCCGGGTCGAGGTTCGTCACTTGACCGCTCCCGCCGAGAGTCCGGAGCGCCAGAACCGCTGCAGGCCGATGAAGGCGAGGGCGAGCGGGACGACGGCCACCAGGGAACCGGTGATCGCGAGCGAGTACAACTCCGGGTTTTGCACGACGAGTTGGTTCCAGTTGTAGATGCCGAGCACCGCGGGGTACAGGTGGTGGTCGTTGAGCATGACCAGCGGGCCGAAGAAGTTGTTCCAGCTCGCGGTGAAGGAGAAGAGGAAGAGGGTCATGAAGCCGGGCAGGAGCATCGGCAGGGAGACCGACCGGAAGGCGCGCAGCTCGCTCGCGCCGTCGATGCGGGCGGCCTCGATGACCTCGCCGGGCACGTAACCCTCGGAGAAGACCCGCGCCAGGTACACGCCGAAGGGGTTCACGAGCGCGGGAACGAGGATCGCCCAGTAGGTGTTCACAATTCCGGTCTCGGAGGCGAGCAGGTACTGCGGGAGCGTGATGACGACGCCCGGGACGAGAGTGCCGATCAGGATGAGGCCGAAGAGCGGCCCCTTGCCCCGGAACTCGTACTTGTCGAAGCAGTATCCGGCCGCGACGCTGATCAGCGAGGAGGCCAGCGATCCGATGACGGAGTAGAGGAGGCTGTTGAGCAGCCAGCGGCCGAAGATCCCGTCGTCGTAGGTGAAGACGGACCTGAGGTTGTCGAAGAGGTGGAACTCGCCGAAGCCGAAGCCGGCCGTCCCGAAGAGGTCGGCGTGGTTCTTGGTGGCGGCGATCACCAGCCAGGTCAGCGGCATCAGGGTGTAGAGGACCGCGACCAGGAGCACGGCGTTGACCGCCACCTTGGAGGCCGTCGGGGCCCCGCGGCGCGGCCTCTTGGCCGGCTTCCGGGCGCCCTGCCGGGCGGCTGCGGATCCGGTGTCGGATCCGGGGGCCGCCGCGTGCGCGGCCGCCGGCTCGCTGCCGGGTGTCGTCTCGGACGGGGCCGAGGGGACCGTACGGATGCTCATGCCGAGCCACCTCGCTTTCCGATCCGGGTGACGACGTAGGAGAGGGTGCCGGCGACGAGTGCCATGAGGAGCGAGGCGGAGGAGGCGAGACCGTAGTCGTGCCGCTCGAAGGCCGCCTTGTAGATGAACATCATCGGAGACCAGTCGGTGCCCATCGAGCCGGCCCGCGCCGAGAGGAGCATGGGCTCGCTGAAGATCTGGACGACGCCGACACAGGTGAACAGGAGGGTGAGGAACACGGCGGAGCGGATCATCGGCAGTTTGATCTGCAGGGCGATGCGCAGTTCACCGGCGCCGTCCATGACGCCCGCCTCGATGACCTCGCGGGGCACGGCCTGCAGGGCGGCGAAGAAGATGATCACGTTGTAGCCGATCCACTGCCAGGCGGCGACGTTCACCAGCGAGGGCAGGACGCTGCCGGGAGCGAAGAAGTCCCAGTGGCCGCCCGCCGCTTCGATCCACTCCAGGACCGGACTCAGGCCGGGGGTGTAGAGGTAGATCCAGATGATCGTCGCGATGAGTCCGGGGACCGCGTGGGGCATGAAGACGGCGAACTGGACGAGGCGCTTGGCCTTGGCCGCGGCCGAGTCGACGAGCAGGGCCAGGGCGAGCGCCGCGCCGATCATCACCGGGATGTAGACGGCGCAATACGCGGCCACGTGCAGGAAGGAGGAGGTGAAGCCGTGGTCACCGAGCGCCTTGGTGTAGTTTCCGAGCCCGCTGAAGACCCGTTCGGTGCCGCCGAATCCGAGACCGGAGGACTTCTCGGTGAAGAAGCTCATCCAGAGCGCGTACGCGACGGGCAGGATCAGGACCGCGGTGAAGAGCAGGAAGAACGGGCCGAGGAAGACCAGCACCGCCCTGCCCTGGCCTGGCCGGCCCACGGGCGCGGTGCCGCGCGCTGAACGAGTGAGTGGTGCTGCCACCGGATCTCCTTGGTGGGTGCGCTACGGAGGAACGGACAGGGGACTTCGGACGGGGGCGGGGCGGGGGGGGCCCGGGCGCCGGGAAGGCTTCGGCCCCCCCCGCGGCGCCTACTTCACGAGGTTGAGCCCCCGGCCCTTGATGGCCTCCTCGGCGGCCTTCTGACCGGCCGCGAGTCCGTCGTTCAGGGTGCTCTTGAGGCCCGCGTCCTGGATGGCGGTGTTGGTGGCCGTCTGCACCGGGCCCCAGACCCAGCCCGGGACGATGGTGTCGACCTGCGCGCCGGAGATCTCGTAGACCTTGTCGCCGCCGAAGAAGCCCTTGTCATCGAAGGCCGCGGCGGCGATCGGACGGAGCTCGGGGCTGGCCGGCAGGCTGCTGCTCGGCGCCTTCAGGCTGCTGAGGCGGGCCTTGACGCCTTCGGGGCTGGTCGCCGCCCACGTGGCGAACTCCGCCGCTTCCTTGACGTGCTTGCTGCCCTTGGTGACGGCGTAGCTGGTGCCGCCGAACATGCCGGTGGCCGGGGTGCCCCAGTGCGGCAGCGGAGCGACGCCCCACTTGCCCGAGTCCTTGGCCAGGGTGGTCATCGTGCCGCCCGCGCTCCAGGAGGCGCCGATGAAGCTGGCCATGACTCCGTCGGCCTTGGCCTTCGCGAACTCCGGGCCGTTGATCTTCAGGTTCATCACCAGGTCGTCCTTGACCAGGCCCTGCCAGTACGAGGCCACCTTCTGCGAGGGGGCGTCGTTGATGTTGACCTTCCAGCCGTCACCCTCGGTGCCGTACCACTTGGCACCGGCCTGCCAGGAGAGGGCCGCCAGCAGGGGCGCGTCGTCGTTGCCCCAGCCGCCTATGCGCACGTTCTTGTCGGCGGCCTTGATCTTCTCGGCGGCCGTCTTGTACTCGTCCCAGGTCTTGGGGACTTCGACGCCCGCGGCCTTGAACAGGTCCTTGCGGTAGTAGAGGAGGTTGGGCGTGGCGTCGTAGGGCACGGCCCAGGTCTTGCCGCCGAGGGTCACCCGGTCCTGGATGCCCTGGGGGAACTTCGCCTTCACGGCGGCGCCGGCCGGGCCGGTGATGTCCGCCAGGTACCCCTGGCTGACGAACTCCGGGAGGGTCGGGTACTCGATGCCCGCGACGTCGGGGGCGTTCCCGGCCTTGATCGCGTTGCTGATCTTGGCGTACCCGTCCGGTCCGCCGGTGATGGCCGAGAAGGTGACCTTGATGTTCGGGTGGGACGCGTTGAAGGCGTCGACCACCTGCTGGGCACCGCCGGTCCAGCCCCAGTAGGTCAGGTTGACCGGCTCTTTGGGGGCGTCGGCCTTCGGAGCGGCGCCCTCGCTCCCACCGCAGGCGGTGGCGAACAGGGCCAGCGAGAGCGTGGCGAGGGCGGCGCGGGAGGTACGGGAAGTGAGCTTCACTGCTCTGCTCCTCAGATGCGAGCCGGCGATGCGGCGAGGTGATGCACATCATTCGGCCAGAGGAGAAGGGAGTCAATAGAGAAGGAAAGTTTGAGAAAGAAAAGCCAAGTAACGGTTAGGCCTTGCTGGAGGCGCGCACGCGCAGCTCGGGGAGGATGGCGATCCGCCGTCTGGGCCGGCCCGGCTCGCGCAGCCGTCGTACGAGCAACTCCACGCCTGTGACCCCGACTTCGTGCTTCGAGGGCGCCACCGCGCTCAGCGGCAGGTCCGCCAGGGAGGCCACCTCGTCGTCGTACGAGACCAGGGCGACATCGCCCGGCACGGCCAGCGAGGCACCGCGCAGCCGCTGCATCAGCACCATGGCCTCGTGGTCGGGATGGACCAGGGCGGCGTCGACGCGCCCCTCCCGGACCGCTTCCACGAAGGAGGCCATCACCTCTTCGTAGACGGCGTCACCCGCCCCGAACTGCGCGAGGTCGAGGAAGAGCGCGTGCTCGGCGACCTCGGGGCCGGCCTCCTCCACCGCCGCGTAGTAGCCCTTCTTGATCCAGGGTGCGGTGGGGGTACCCCCGCGCATCACCAGGGCGATCCTGCTGCGCCCCGTGTCCAGGAGGTGGCGCACCGCCAGCCTGGCTCCGTACCCGTGGTCCGTGCCGACGTGCTCGGCGGCGGAGCCCTGCTGTTCGGGGCGGCGCTCGATGAGCACGACGGGCACGCCCAGCTCTTCGTACCACTGGCCGCCCGGTTTCCCGTCGGCGGCGGAGGGCGACAGCAGCAGCCCGTCGACGCCGTCCGCGACCATCCGCGCGGCCTGCGTCTTCTCGGTCTCCACGTCGTACGTGGACACGGCGAGGGTCAGCCGCACGCCGAGAGCGTCAGCCGCTTCCCGGGCGCCCTTGATCACCTCGGGGTAGTAGTAGGCGGAGGACGGCACGATCAGCCCGAGGACCAGCGGCCGGCCCGCTCCGGGGCCCGCTCCGGGCCCGACCCCTGCTGCGGGAGCGGCCGGGTTCCCGCGGGCCGCCGCCGGGGCGGCGGTCGCGGGAGCGGTCTCCGCCCAGTCCTCGGGCAGCATCGCGCCGCCGTGCACCCGGGCCAGCAGGCCGCGCTCCGCGAGGACTTCGACGTCCTTGCGGACCGTCACCACGGACACGCCGAGCTCCGCCGCGAAGTCCGTGACGCGCATCGATCCCGCTTCGCGGACCCGGCGCAGGATCGCCTGCTGTCGTTCCTCTGCGTGCACGGTGGAGCTCCCCTCGACTGCGTCCCTGGTCGAGGTCAGCGTAGCGCGCGAAAGCCAAAACTTCCGTTTCCTTTCGAACGAAAGCTTTGCATAGCGAGCGAGGCTGAAAGCTGCCCGTCGGCCGGCCGTCGAGCTACCCGGCGTCGGCGCCGCCGCAGTCGGGGTGGCCCCAGCGCGAACCGAGCTTGCTGATCTTCTCCCCCGCCACGTACTGCTTCCCGCAGGGGCAGGTGCCGGGGAACTTGGCCTTGATCGTCACCCCGGCCCGGCCGGCGGTCGCGCCCTTGGCCGACGCGCTTGCGGCCGACGCCGCTCCGGCCGTATGGCGGGCCGAGGTGCTGCGGGCCTGGGTGCTGCGGGCCGGGGTGCTGCGGGCCGGGGTGCTGCGGGCCGGCGCCGGGCAGGGAATGGACGCGTGGCCCAGCGCGGCGCTGGCATGCCCCTGGCTGACGGCCGCGTCGCTGGCCGCCTGGTCGGCGATCGCGTTCAGGTGGTCGCCGTCCTCGCGGTGCGCGGGGACGTAGCGGAACTCCACGTCCCGGTCGGCCAGCAGGGCGTCGATGCTCTCGACGAGCTCGCGGTTGGCCACCGGCTTGCCCGCGGCGTTCTTCCAGCCGTTGCGCTTCCAGTTCGGGAGCCACTGGGTCACGGCCTTCATGGCGTACTGGGAGTCCATCCGCACCTGCACGGCCGTGCCGGGGGCCACGGCCTCCAGCAGCCGCTGCAGAGCGGTGAGTTCACCGACGTTGTTGGTGGCCCGGCCCAGCGGCCCGGCCTCCCAGCGCTCGGGGTGCCCGTGGACGTCGGCGATGACCCAGGCCCATGCGGCAGGCCCGGGATTTCCCTTGGCCGCCCCGTCGCAGGCGGCGATGATGCGATCAGACATCCCCCGATCATGCCTCACCCCGATGGCTGCCCGTGCCCTGACCGCTGCCCGTGCCGCGGCTGCTGCCCATCCCGTGGCCGCCGCCCGCGGCCATGGCCATGGCCGCGCCAGGCTCCGCCGGCACCTCCTGCCGCTCCTCGGTGTGCGGCCGCGGCAGGATCCGGTCCAGGAAGGGCGGCAGCCACCAGTTGGCGCGGCCCATCAGGAACATCGCCGACGGGACCAGCACCAGCCGCACCACGGTCGCGTCCAGGACCACGCTCACCGCCAGGCCCACCGCGAGCATCTTGACCACGACGGTGGGCGAGGCCGCGAAGGAGAGGAAGACGGCGGTCATGATGAGCGCCGCACTGGAGATGACCCGGCCGGTGGCCGCCAGGCCCGTCCCGACGGCGAGGGTGTTGTCGCCGGTGCGGTGCCAGGCGCCCGCGATGGCGGAGAGCAGGAAGATCTCGTAGTCCATCGAGAGGCCGAAGACGATGGCGAACATCATCATCGGTACGAAGGACTCGATGGGCACGGGCTCCGGCACCCCGATCAGCCCGCTCCCCCAGCCCCACTGGAACACCGCGACGAGGACCCCGTAGGACGCGGCGGTGGTGAACAGGTTCAGCGCGACCGCCTTGAGAGGGACCACCACGCTGCGGAACACGAAGGTCAGCAGCACGAGCGCGGCGGCCAGCACGATGGCGATGATGAGCGGCAGCCGGTCCTTGACGGTGTCGCGGAAGTCCAGCTGACCGGCGGTGGATCCGGTGAGGTAGCCCTCTGCACCGGTTCCCTTGAGCGCGTCGGGCAGGGTGGTGGTGGTCAGCGTCGTGAACAGGCCGCCCGTGCCGGCGCTCTGCGGCCCGGTGGCCGGGGTGACGGTGGAGACGAGCAGACGGCCGTCGGGGCTCGGCGCGACCGGCGTGAACCCGGCTATCCCGGCGGTGTCCCGCAGCGCCGCGGTGAGTTCGGCGCCGATCCGGTCCGCCGGGACGGTGGCGTCGTGGAGGTCCGCGACCAGGACGAAGGGGCCGTTGGCCCCGGGGCCGAAGCCGGGTCCCTCTCCCTCGGCGATCCAGTCGTAGGCCGTGCGCGTGGTGCTCCCCGCCCGGTCGGCGCCGTCGTCGACGTGGCCGAGGCGCAGCGAGAACAGCGGTACGGCGCACAGCGCGAGCAGCAGGGTGCCGGCGGTCAGGAACTTCCACGGGTGCCGTGCCACCAGGCCGGCGTAGCGGTGCCAGCCGTCGTGGTCGCCGGAGGTCTCGGCGACCGGGCGGCGCAGCGCGAACCGGTCGATCCGGCGCCCCACCAGGCCCAGGGCGGCCGGCACGAGGGTCAGTGCGGCCGCCCCGGTGACGAGCACGACGATGGTGGCGGCCAGCCCCATCCGGCCGATGAAGGTCAGTCCGCAGGTGTACAGGCTGAGCATGGCCACCGCGACAGTGACGGCGGCCACCACGACGGCGCGCCCGCTGGTGGCGGCGGTACGGCCGGCCGCGTCGACCGGATCACGCCCGTCGAGGAGGTCTTGGCGGAAGCGTGTGGTGAGGAAGAGCGCGTAGTCGATGCCCACGCCGAGGCCGATCATGGTGGCCAGGGTGGGGGCGGCGGTCGCGAAGCTGACGACGCCCGCGACGATGCCGACGATTCCGAGGCCCACGCCGACGCTGACCACCGCCGTGAGCAGGGGCAGCAGGGCGGCGGCGACGCTACCGAAGGCGAGCAGGAGGATCAGCAGGGCCACGAGGACGCCCGCCGCCTCGCGGGCCCTGTCGTCGGCCGGCGGCCGGACGACCTGGTTCAGGTCCCCGCCGTACGCGACCTCCACGCCCGAGGCGCGAGCCGCGGCGGTGGCCGTGTCGAGGGTGCCGGTGTAGGCGTGCCCGAGGGTTTTGACCTGTCGGTCGAAGGACACCGTGGTGTAGGCGGTACGGCCGTCCGCGCTGGTCACGACCGGGGAGGCGGCGGTGACGTGGGGCATCCGCGCGAGGCGGGCCGCGCTCTCGTCGAGGGCCTCGCGGTGTCCGGCCAGTGAGCCGGAATCCACGTGGAAGACCACGCGCCCGTTGGGGTCCCCGACCCCCGGGGCGGACGCGGCCAGCAGATCGGCGCCGGTACGGGACTGCGTGCTGGGGAGGCTGATCTGGTCGCTGTAGACCGGGGCGGCGAGCCTGCTGCCGGCCATCGCGCCGGCCAGCAGCAGGAGCCAGGCCGCGATCACCCAGACGGGGTGCCGGGCACAGAAGGCTCCGAGTCGGCCCAGGCGGCCCGGGCGGCCCGGGCGGCCCTTGCGACCCGTTCGTCCGAGGGGGGAATGCACGACGCCTCCAAAAAGTGGCAGGACTGACACGAAGCACCTTGGCAGAAAATGGCAGGGGTGACAATTGTCAGTCCCGACAATTGACAGGGGTGACGCCATTGCTAGGCTTCGGCCGTGAACCAAGATCCGGCCACTGACCCCTCCACGGCCGCGCCCGACACCGAGCCGGAGCCGGAGCACGGTCTGCGCGAGCGGAAGAAGGAGCGGACCCGCAAGCTGTTGCGCGAGGGCGCCGCCGCGCTGTTCGCCGAGCACGGCTTCGCGGGCACCACGGTCGCGGACATCGCCGCCTGCGCGAACGTGTCCGAGCGGACCTTCTTCCGCTACTTCGAGAGCAAGGAAGCCCTGCTCCTGCCCGACAGCGTCGACCTGTTCGCGTACGTCGAGGCCGAACTGGCCCGGCGCCCGCCGCAAGAGGAGCCGCTCGATGCGGTCTGCAACGCCCTGATCTCCGCGGTGGCCCCGTTCGCGGCGTCCAGCCTCACCGCCCTGACCCACTCCGTGGCCATCGCGGGCGACGAGCGCGTGGTGGCCGCCCAACTCGTCCAGCTCTTCGCCGATTTCGAGAACCGGCTCACGCTCATCGTGCTGGACCGGCTCCCCGCCGACACCCCCGAGGCCGACCTGCGCGCCGGGGTGATCGCGGGCGCCGCCCTGTCCGCCGTCCGCGCCGTCCTGCGCACCCAGCGCCGGCGCCGCGCGAACGGCACCCTCACCGTGACCCCGCCCTCCGCGCTCCTGCTGGAGGCCTTCGGAATGCTGAAGCAGATCGGATCCACCGCGCCATGAAGCTCCGACGCACCCCCGTCCTCGTCACCGCCGCCGCGGCCGTCGCCCTCGCCGGCGTCTTCGTGGCCGACGCCGTCGTCGAACACACCGCCCAGGACCGCATCGCACGGGCTGCGGGCTGCCGTCTCCAGGCCCGCGGACCCGTCACCGCCGAGCTCTCCGGGACCTTCGCCGGACTCCGCGCGCTGACCGGCCGACTGGGCTCCGTACATCTGGCGGCCGAGGGCGTGCGCCGCGCCGACACCGACATGGACATCAGGGCCGACCTGTACGACGTCACCCGCGACGGCGGCATCAGCGGCGGCCGGGCGACGGCCACCATCCCCTACGAGGCCCTGCAGAAGCGCCTGGCCGACTCGGGGGAAGCCGCGGCGGACACCGACGGGCTGACGGTGGGCGGCGACGCGAAGGGGCTCACCCTCACCGGGAACGTGGGACGCCTCGGCCTCCCCGTCACCGTGCACGCGAGCACCAGCGCCACGGCGACCGGCCTCACGATCACCCCGACGACGGTCACCGTGCTGGGCCGTGAGCTGCCGATAGCCACCGTGAGCGGACTGCCCGGCGCGGCCGGCCTGGCCGAGCGGCTCGCACCCCGGACCGTGGACGTCGGCGAGCTGCCCGAAGGGGTCAGCCTCACCGGGGCCCGGGCCACCGGCGCGGGCCTCACCCTGGACGCCTCCCTCGCGAAGTCCGTCACATCGGAGACCGACGAGAAGGACTGCAAGGCGGTATAGACCACCCTCCTCACCTTCCGGTTCACAAACGCCCGAATTGACCCCAACTCATTCACATTGCGACTCGATCTCCTTCCACGACGGAGGCGGCACGGCCACCGCGCCGAACCTCGCGACCGCCGAGCAGCCGGGTACCACCTGGACCAAGACGGTCACCCTGCGCGGGATCATGCCCGCGGCCGTCTCCCCCAGCTCGGTGGACAACACCGCCGACCTCACCTGCAAGGTCATCTACAAGGGCAAGGTCATCAAGGAGGCCAAGGGCGAAGCGGCCACGGCCGGCGGCTGCGTCGCGGTGTCCCCGATCACCGCCCAGTAAGCCCTGAGTGGACGCCCCCGGAGTCGACGAGACCTGGGACGAGGCCTAATCGGCTCGCGAGCGGCGCCCACGGACGGAGAGGATGGCGCGGACCCGTCCGCCGTTCGAAGGAACTCCGATGAGCAGCCCGCCGTACGCCCGATCCGCCCATGCCTCCCTGGACGGGCTGGTGATGGGCGATGCCTTCGGCGACAGCTGGTTCACGCTCTCCGGCGAGAACGTCGAGGAGCAGTGGGCGGCTCGCACGCTCAGGCCCACGCCGTGGCGGTGGACGGACGACTCCGCCATGGCGTTCGTGCTCTTCGCCCACCTGGCGGCCCACGGAGAGGTCCGGCCGGGCGTTCTGGCGCGGGAGTTCGCCGCCGAGTACGCGCGGGATCCGGGGCGCAAGTACGGGGCGTCCATGCACGAGGTGCTGGGGCGGATCGGCGCGGGCGAGGACTGGCGGGGCGTCACCACCGAGCAGTTCGGCGGGCAGGGTTCCTTCGGCAACGGCGCCGCGATGCGGGTCGCCCCGCTCGGCGCCTGGTTCCGGGGCGACCCGAAGGAAGCCGCCGCGCAGGCCCGGCTGTCCGCGCAGGCCACGCACGCCCACCCGGAGGCCGCCGCGAGCGCCGTCGCCGTGGCGGTGGCCGCCGCACTGGCGGCGGCGAGTGCGGGCGGGGACGTTCCGTGCCGCGCCGAGTTCCTCCGGGAGGTCGCCGGGTACGTACCGGGGAGCGATGTCGGGTCCGGGCTGCGGGTGGCCGCAGACCTCCCCGCGGGTACGTCGGCGGGCCGTGCCGCGTCCGTACTGGGCTCGGGGTGGCGGATCTCGGCCCCGGACACCGTGCCGTTCGCCCTGTGGTCCGCCGCGGGGCACATGGACGACCTGCCGGAGGCCTTGTGGCAGACCGTCGGCGGCTGGGGCGACCGCGACACCACGTGCGCGATCACGGGCGGGGTCGTCGCGGCCCGCACCGGCACCGGCGGCGTTCCGGCCGACTGGCTCGCCGTCCGCGAGGCCGTTGCGGCGTGGAGCGGGTGGACGCCCGAGCGGTCGGCTCCCCGATCACTATCCGGATGATCATGTGACTACTAGGCTGCGGCGATGGACCGTGAACGCGTAGCCGCCGTACCCGGGAGCAATCATTACGACAGCTTCGCCGAGGCCTACTCGGCGGAGAACGAGAACAGCCTCGTGAACGCCTACTACGAGCGACCCGCGATGCTGGCCCTCGCCGGAGAGGTGGCCGGCCGTCGGATCCTGGACGCCGGTTGCGGCTCGGGCCCCCTGACCGCTGCCCTGCGCGACCGCGGTGCGGTCGTCACCGGCGTCGACGCCAGCGCCGGGATGCTGGCGCTGGCAAGGCGGCGGCTGGGTGAGGACGCGGCCCTGCACGTGGTCGACCTCCGCGACCGCCTGCCGTTCGCCGACGGTGCGTTCGACGATGTGGTCGCCTCGCTGGTGCTGCACTACCTGGAGGACTGGGGACCGACGCTGGCCGAGTTGCGGCGCGTGCTCAGGCCCGGCGGCCGGCTGATCGCGTCGGTGGACCACCCGTTCGTCGCCTACACGATCCAGGATCCCCGGCCCGACTACTTCGCGAGCAGCAGCTATGCCTTCGACTGGACGTTCGGCGGGACGTCCGTTCCGATGAAGTTCTGGCGCAAGCCCCTGCACGCGATGGCCGATGCCTTCACCACCGCCGGATTCAGGCTCTCCGTCATCAGCGAACCGCAGCCCGACCCGGCTGCCCGTGAGCTGTTCCCCGACGGCTTCCGCGACCTTTCGAGCAAGACCTGCTTCCTGTTCTTCGTCGTAGAGGTACCGCTGTCCGCTGCGGTGCGCTGACATATCGCTGCCGTATCGGAAACCGCATACGCCGCCGCAACGGCCCACCGTCTCCCCTGGGGATATGAACCACCACCACACCGCATCCCCGTCGCCGCAGCCCCGCCGCCGCACGCGCAGGGTCGTGCTCCTCGTCCTGGCGGCCCTCGGCCTGGCGGGCGCCCTGTACGCCGTGCGGGGGCCGCTCATGATGTCCGCCCCGAGGTGCATGGCCGGGCAGTGGCACGGCTGCTTGGACACGTTCAACGGCGTGGTGCTCATGACCCTCGTCACCCTGCCCTTGGCCGTGCTGGTGGCGTGGGCCCTGGCCCGCCGTCGGCGCGCAGCCGGCGGCGTCGGCACCGGATCGGCCTGGCGGATGTCACTGGCCGAGGTCGGCATGGTGCACGGGACGCTGCCGTTCGTGTGGATGACGATGATGCCGGGCTCCGGAGCCGGGATCGTCCCCGGCCGGTTCAGCCTGGTACCGCTACGGGACCTGCTCGTGATGGGGCCGCTCGGGATCGCCGGCAACCTGCTCGTCTTCGCCTCGCTGGGGTTCTTCGCCCCCATGCGGTGGGCGGCGCTCGCCTCCGTGCCGCGGATCCTGGCCCTCGGGGCGGGCTGCTCGGTCCTGGTCGAAACCGCGCAGTACGTCCTGCGACTGGACCGGGTGTCCTCCGTGGACGACGTCCTGGTCAACGCGACCGGCGCCGCCCTGGCCGCGCTGGCCTCGCCCCGCTGGTGGCGCACCGCGGCGCCGGAGCCGTCGGACCGGCCCGGCCCCGCGCTGGTACCGGCCGGCTGACTCGCGTACCCGCTGCGCACGTTGCATACGGCGGCGATATGTCCTGGTGTCTAGGCTTCGGGCATGCGCGTACTGATCGTCGAGGACGAGCCCTACCTGGCCGAGGCCGTCCGCGACGGTCTGCGGCTGGAGGCGATCGCCGCCGACATCGCCGGCGACGGCGACTCCGCCCTGGAACTGCTCGGCGTCAACTCCTACGACCTCGCGATCCTCGACCGCGACATCCCCGGCCCCTCCGGTGACGAGGTCGCCCGCCGCATCGTCGCCTCCGGCAGCGGCATCCCGATCCTCATGCTCACCGCTGCCGACCGGATCGACGACAAGGCCTCCGGGTTCGGACTCGGCGCCGACGACTACCTCACCAAACCGTTCGAGCTGCGGGAGCTCGTCCTGCGGCTGCGGGCGCTCGACCGCAGGCGCGCGTACGCCCGGCCGCCGGTCCGCGAGATCGCGGGCCTGCGGCTCGACCCCTTCCGCCGGGAGGTCTTCCGGGACGGCAGCTACGTGGCACTGACCCGCAAGCAGTTCGCCGTGCTGGAAGTCCTCGTCGCCGCCGAGGGCGGGGTCGTCAGCGCCGAGGACCTGCTGGAACGGGCCTGGGACGAGAACACCGACCCCTTCACCAACGCCGTGCGCATCACCGTCTCCGCCCTGCGCAAGCGGCTCGGCGAACCGTGGATCATCGCCACGGTCCCCGGAGTCGGCTACCGGATCGACACCCGGCCCGATGCCGGACACGAGGACACGAACCGGCGAGCAGCCCGTGGATAGGGCACCCGGGTTGAGCGTTCGCGCCAAACTCACCCTCAGCTACGCCGGATTCCTCATGGTCGCCGGCGTCCTGCTGCTCGCCGCGGTATGGCTGTTCCTCCTGCGGTACGTCCCCGACCGGGCGCTCATCGTCTCCGCCGACAAGCCCATCCATGACGTCTTTCCGATCCGGTCCAACCTCCTGCGCGTCTTCGCGCCGAGGGCGGCCGCGGTACTGGCGTTCCTGCTGGTGCTCGGCCTCGTGGGAGGGTGGGTCCTCGCCGGCCGGATGCTCGCCCCCCTCAACCGGATCACGGATGCGGCGCGGACGGCCGGAGACCGGTCGTTGTCCCACCGGATCCGCATGCGGGGCCGCCAGGACGAATTCCGTGAACTCTCCGACGCTTTCGACTCCATGCTCGAGCAGCTGGAGTCCCACGTGGCCGAGCAGCAGAGGTTCGCCGCGAACGCCTCCCACGAGCTGCGCACCCCCCTGGCCATCTCGCGGACGCTCCTCGACGTCGCCCGCAGGGACCCGACGCGGGACCGGGGCGAGCTCATCGAACGCCTGCACGCCGTCAACGCGCGGGCGATCGACCTCACCGAGGCGCTCCTGCTGCTCAGCCACGGCGACCGCGCGGACTTCACCCGCGAGGGCGTCGACCTCTCGCTCCTCGCCGAGGAAGCGGCCGAAACCCTGCTTCCCCTCGCCGAGCAGCGCCGGATCACCCTCGACGTCACCGGCGGGGCGGCCCGGACCGACGGCTCCGCGGAGCTCCTGCTGCGGATGGTGACGAACCTCGTCCAGAACGCCGTCGTCCACAACCTCCCCACCGGCGGGACCGTGACGGTCCACACGGAGGAGCACGGCGACACCAGCGTGCTGCGGGTGGAGAACACGGGCCCCCGGCTCCCACCGGAACTGCTCCCGACGCTCACCGAACCCTTCCGGCGCGGGGCGGACCGCGTACGCACCGACGAGCACGCCGGTGTCGGCCTCGGCCTGGCGATCGTGCACAGCATCGTCCGCGCCCACGCCGGAACCCTGGACCTCGCCCCCGGCCCCGCCGGTGGCCTCCTGGTCACGGTCCGCCTCCCCGGCACCCGGTAGGCAACGCCCGTACGCGGGACGGCCACTGCACTAGCGCAGGCGTACGAGCTTCGCGCCGAGGGACGGGGCCGACAGGTCCGTCTGGAGTGCCACCGGGACCGTCTGGGCGCCCGGCCCGGTGCCGATGGTCAGGACCCCGATCTCGGTGCCGGCCCGCGCCTCCTCGGGGAGCCCCTTCTCTCCTACGGCCGGCGTCAGTTCGAGCTGCTGGCCCGGCACGGCTACGACGGCCGCGTCCCGGGTGGCGACCACCGGGGTCCGGGTACCGAGCCCGTCGTCCACGTAGCCGACGACCTGGCCCTTCTTGACCGCGCCGGCCGAAGTCAGTGCCTCACGGACGGCCTCGATGACCTTCTTGCTGTTCCGCTTGACCAGTTTCAGGCTGTTGGCGCCGTCGGGGTCGGCGCCGGTGACGTGCTGGTCGAGCATCGTGCCGAGGATCATCGGGGTCTTGTCGCCCACCGTCTTGTACGCCGCCCACATCAGCGCGCCGCCGGCCGCCGAACTGGAGCCGGTCTTGATGCCCTTGACGCTGAGTCCGGCGATGAGCAGGTCGTCGTTGTTGTTGATGAGCTTGTCCGGCAGCCCCGGTACGGTGGCGTTGGGAAGGTGGACGATCGCCCGGAAGGCGTCGAACTTCATGACCTCCTCTGCCAGTTTCAGCTGGTCGACGGCGGTGCTCACGGTCTTGGCGTCGAGCCCGCTCGGGTCGGTGTACGTGGTGGAGGTCATGCCGAGCGCCTTGGCCTCGGCGTTCATCTTCTCCACGAACGCGGCCTCGGAGTCGCTTCCGGTGTCCCAACGGGCCAGCAGGCGAGCGATGTTGTTGCCCGAGGGGATCATCAGCATCTTCAGCATGTTCTGCTGGGAGAAGCGCGTACCGGCCGTCAGACCCGGGATGCGCGATTCGCTCACCGAGGTGCCGTCCGCGACGGCCTTGGCGTCGATCTCGATCTGCGGGCCGTCCTCGTCCTTCTTCAGCGGGTGGTTCTTGAGGATCACGTAGGCCGTCATGACCTTGGCGACGCTGGCCGTCGGCACGGGCTTCTGCTCCCCGAACGTGCCGACGTCGCCCGCGCCGCCGATCCGTACGGCGGCCTGGCCCTTCTCCGGCCAGGGCACGTCGAAACGCCCGTCGAGGGTGACGGAGGACGCGGCGCCCCCACGGGTGAGGACGGCGTCGGGCAGCGGCCGCAGCGCCTGTACGACGGCCAGTACGGCGACCAGCAGGAGCAGCGGCGGCACCCAGATCCGCACCCGCCGGGCCACGGTCCGACCGGGGGTCGCGGGCGGCGGCGGGGTGTTGGTGAGCTGCGCGAGCAGATCGAGCGCGGGCAACGGCTGCTCGGTGGTCCCCTCGGGGGCGGGCAAGGGGGAGGGGGACGGGAAGGGGGACGGGAAGGGGGCGAGCGCCTGGGTGGGGGCGGCCCCTGGCGCGGGAGCCCTTCCCGAGGCGGGAGCCGCTACCGGAGCCGCCGCGGTTCCCGACCCGGTAGCCGTTCCCGAAACCGACGCGGAGTCTGAGGCCGGGGCGGTTACCGGAGCAGTCGGGAGGGCTCCCGGAGCCTGGACAGGCGCCGGTCCCTGAACCGGGACGGCACCCGGAGCCGGCACGGTTCCCGGAGCCGGGGCGGGTCGTACCGGTACCGGCGCGGGCCTTGGCGCTGCCACCGCCCCTGACGCCCATGCCGGCACCGAAGGCGAGGGGGCCTCGTCCAGCGGCTTGAGCGCGATGAACGTGCTCGTCCTCTCGGAGTCCGACTCAGGAGGGACCCCGGTACCTGTACCGGTACCGGCTGCCGTCATCGCGTCCGGCACCGGGCCGGAACCCGGACCGGACTCCGCCTCCGCCTCCGGCCGCGACAGCGGGCCGGGAGCGGGCAAGCCCCGAGAAGCCCCCTCCTCAACGACTCGCGGATCCGATCCGGACTCCCGCACCGGCCACGACACGCGACCCGAGACGGGCACGGCCCCGGACCCAGACACAGGCTCGGCCTCGCCCCCGGCTGCACGCGCAGGCGCAGGCATGGCCTCTGCCTCGGCTGCACGCGCAGACGCAGACGCAGGCATTGCCTTCGCCTCGGCCCCAGGCTCCGACTCGGTAGCGGACGCAGCCTCAGGATCGGCATTCGGCGCCGGCTCGGACGCGGTCTCGCGCTCGCCCCCGGTCACGGTCTCATCCGCGGGCACGGCCTCCGACGTGGGCACGGGCTCCTGGTCGGACGCAGCCTCGGGCCCGCCGCCAGACGCGGGCTCGGAAGCGGACGAAGGCGCGGGCACTGCCCTGACCGGTGGGATGGGCTCGGGCCCGGACGCGGCCTCAGCTGCGGGTCCAGCCCCGGCCGGGGGCTTGGGTATCGCCGGAGGCGCGGACACGGGGGATGACGAAGTCGTGCGCGCCGCCCGGGGCGTTGGTGCCGGCTCGGACAGGGGCTCGGGCGCGGGATCCGGCTCGGAAGTGGTCGCAGGCGCGGCGTCGGGCGCGGTCGGCGACCCGGGAGCCGCCCTCGGAGCGGGCACGTTGCGCGGCTCCGGACCCGGCCGGGGCGCGGGTGCGGGGTCGGGTGTGGGCTGCTGGGCGGGGGGCGGTGTGTGTGCGCCGGGCGTCCTCGCCGGGTGCTCGTCCTTCGTCGCGCCGGGCGTCTCGCCCTCCACCGGTACCGCCGTCATGCCGTACACCGCCTTGCTCTTGCCGTTCTGGATCACCAGCCAGTCTCCGTGCCTCATATGCGCAGGTGATGCGCACTGGATGACCAGTTGGTCACAATCCGTCCGGCGCGGCCCGGGTGGGCACCCGTAGTCAAACGATCATCAAACGATCACGCCTCCATCATGAGCGCCCCGAAGAATCACCCTCTCCCCCACGCAAGGCACCACCAGGAACCGGACACCGCTCATGAGCCCCACCACCCCCGGCCCCCCGGCTCCGTCGAGGCGACGTCTGCTCGCCGGCGGCAGCGCCCTGTTCCTCACGACGACCGCCGGCTCCCTGTTGGCCGCCCGGTCCGGCGGCTCCGGACGGCCCGGCGACCAGCGCGACCCGGGGGCGGGACCGCCCGCGGCCTCGCCCACCGTCCCTCCCGCGTCCGGATGGATGCCCGGGGTGTCGAAGATCCCCCTGGAGCGCAACTTCGTTCCCGGCGACCGCGATGCGCAGCGCGGGCTCGTGCTCCATGTCCAGGAGGGCGAGGGCTCCTTGTACGAGCGGTTCAACACCCCCGGGATCAAGACCTCCTCGCACTTCTGGGTCTCCCGGGACGGGGAGACGGAGCAGTACGTGTCCGTCCTGGACCGGGCCTGGGCTCAGGTGGAGGGCAACGGGTCGTGGGCCTCGGTCGAGACCTCCGGTTTCGCGACCCGGTCGCTCACCGAGGCGCAGGTCGACGCCGTCGCCCGCATCTACGCCTGGGGCGCCGGCTCGCACGGCTGGCCGCCGGCCGTCAGCGAACGCCCGGACCAACCGGGTCTGGGGGTGCACGCCATGGGCGGCGCCGCATGGGGCGGGCACGAATGCCCCGGCACCCTCCGGTCCGGCCAGCGCGCGGAGATCATGCGTCGGGCGCGCGAGAGGCTGCCCGGTGTGGAGTGAGCCGGCCCGGGGGGGAGGAGAAGGGCCGCGGACAGGAGGGGGCGGGGGGAGGGACCCGCACCCCGACCCCGGAACTCAATCCCCAACCCCCGCAATACCCCCCCCCC